>NZ_JANTPT010000003.1 GCF_024753565.1 Mechercharimyces sp. CAU 1602
CTGGTGGCTATAGCGGAGGGGAACCACTCGTTCCCATACCGAACACGATCGTTAAGCCCTCCCGCGCCGATGGTACTTGGGACGCAGGTCCCTGGAAGAGTAGGTCGTCGCCAGGCTACATAAACAAACAAAGCCCTCACTTTAATCGAAGTGAGGGCTTTGTTTGTTTGTCTGCTTCTGATTTACTAAATAAAATAAACATAGCAGAGCGCGGATGAGCGCTAAACTAGGGATGAAAAACCATAACAGGAACTGAATGAGTGAATCAGTGCTTTGCAAGAAAGTCACCACCATCTGAAAAAGATTGAGATAGAAAAGAAATATGAGGATCGTTTTTTGATCTGGGGAAAGCCGATGTAATTATTGCATATAAATTATTAACCACCCTTTATGAAAAAACACCGAATATGAACAATTTATTGGCTTCTGTGATATACTGGCGCATAGAGTGAGTGATAACGGTTTGACATATTGCTTGTTTTAAGGTATGCCCCCCTTGACTAGCGGAGATAATGATTATAAAAAGGTGAAAAGGGCGGATTTCGATTGAGCCATTTAGGAGAAACCTCATATTGCATTATCTGTGACCAACGGCGGGATGACGGCTTACTAGTATTGGATGAATTTATTTGTGAAGCGTGTGAACGAGAACTTGTGCAAACAGCAGTGACAGATCAGAAGTATTCGTATTATGTCCAACAGCTGAAAAAAATATGGTTAAAAGATGCATAAGGGATCAAATTGATCCCTTTTTCTTTGCCTTTTAAAAGAGAAGTGAAGATATGAAGGGGATGGGGATAGATGGAGCAGAAGAGAGCACCATTATTTACAGCGTTATGTACTCATGCAGAACGCGCTGAAAAGGGGAATTTTCACGTACCAGGTCATAAGGAGGGACAAGCATATGACCTGGAGGGGGAAAAGTACTTTGCCCCGCTCTTAGCTTTGGATATGACTGAACTTCCGCATTTGGATGACTTACACCATCCTGCGGGTGTGATTGCGGAATCACAGCAGTTAGCAGCATCTGCTTTTGGAGCGAAGCATACTTTCTTTTTGGTAGGAGGGAGTACGGCAGGGAACTTGGCAGCAATTTTGTGTACAATGCAGCGAGGGGATCAATTACTTGTTCCTCGTAATGCGCACCAATCCGTTTTTCATGCGTGTATACTGGCAGGGGTGCGTCCTATTTATATAGGGGCAGAAATTGATGAGGGAACAGGACTTTGTGCGCCAATAGAGGTAGAGCAGTTAGAGGTAGTGTACACAGAATATCCTGACGTCAAAGGATTACTCCTTACTTCTCCTCATTACAATGGAATGTATGAAAAGGTAGAGGAAGTGGCGATTTGGTGTCGACAGAAGCAGCTGTTGTTGCTGGTGGATGAGGCTCATGGTGCACACTTTCCTTTCCATAAAGAATTGCCTCTGTCTGCTGTACAGTGCGGAGCCGATGTAGTGGTACAGTCGACACACAAGATGCTACCCGCTATGACGATGAGCTCTATGTTACATCTGGGTTCAAATCGAGTTTCTCCACAGGAGATACAACGATGGCTACGCATTATACAATCAAGCAGTCCCTCATATCCTTTGATGGCGTCATTGGATTTGGCTCGTCGTTGGATGGTAGAAAGGGGGGAGACGGAGTTAGAGCGTGTGATAGGCTTATTGACGCAGCTGCGTACAAAGCTTAGTAAGCTCTCCTATTTGAGAGAGACGAGTAAGCCATATCCGCGTGATCCCTTTAAATTATTATTAGAAACAACTACAGGTGTAACAGGTTACGCCTTAGCACAGCTTTTGGAAGAAAGAGGTTGCTACTGTGAGCTGGCGGATCCTATGCGTGTTCTTATCGTTTGTTCAGCGGCTACATTGGCAGAAGAGTTGGATCTATTATGGAAATCGTTATTAGAGATAGATTCGATAGTGCAAAAAAATAGTATGAAACGGCAACAGAGGAAGTGCCCTACACTGAAGAATACAGCCGCTCTCCCATTAGATCAACTTACAAAAGCTCCTACAGAAAAAATAGCGTTAATAAAAGCCAGCGGTAGAGTTGCAGCTGAGACTGTGATTCCTTATCCTCCGGGGATTCCCGTGCTGTTGCCGGGAGAGGAGATATCAGTAGAAATGGTAGATTATCTGGTGGATATCTTGCAAGCAGGGGGGCAAGTGCGGGGACTTACCTCCGTTTCTACTCCTTTGATTGACGTGGTAAAATAAGAGCAGATGATCAGGAAAGTAAGTGGTGATTTTCAGGGGGACAGATTCGTGTCGGGATTATTTATAACATTAGAAGGTCCGGAAGGAGCAGGGAAATCAACACAGATTTCGCGCTTATATGAACGTATTTGCAAACAGGGATGGACCTGTACAGTGACGAGAGAGCCTGGAGGAACCGCATTGGGCGACCGCATTCGAAGGTTATTACTTGATCCGGAGTCAGGGGAAATGGCGGCTCGCACAGAAATATTGTTGTATGCGGCCTCACGTGCACAGTTGGTAGAACAGGTGATTCAACCTGCCTTAGAGCGCGGTGAAATCGTTTTATGTGATCGTTACCTCGATTCAAGCATCGCGTACCAGGGGTATGGATTACAATGTAATTTGAGTGAAGTGCGTACAGTAAACATGATGGCTACTGGGGGATTACTTCCTCAGCGTACCTATTTATTAGATGTGACAGCAGAAGAGAGTGAAGAACGTCTGGTGCAAAGAGGAAATGCGAGCGATCGAATCGAACAAAGAGAGAAGGCGTTTCATGAGCGTGTACGCCACGGGTTTTTATATATGGCACAACATGAACCCAAACGTTATCAAATTTTATCTGGGAAACTGCCAGTAGAAGACGTAACTAACTCGATTTGGACTGATTTAGTAAGGCTTCACCAGCAATTAGAAGCAGAGGAGGGTGACAGATGAAACTAATTATTGCAATCGTACAAGATAAAGATAGTCAGCGACTATTAAAAGAACTGATTAAAGAAAACATCCGTGTCACCAAGCTAGCTACTTCAGGTGGTTTCTTACGAGAAGGCAATACGACTTTTATGATCGGGATTGAAGAGGAGAAAGTGGGGTCGGTGCTGGCGCTGATTGAAAAAAACTGTCAGGCTCGTCAGCAGATGATGTCTCCCGTCTCTCCATTTAGTACAAATGCAGAAGGGTACGTCCCTTTTCCAGTTGAGGTGGAAGTGGGAGGAGCAACCGTTTTTGTCCTTCCTATTGAGCAGTTTAAGCAGTTTTAATGGTAAGTGAGGATTAGATGATGTCATTTGATAATATAAAGGGTCAAGATCAGGTAGTGAAACAATTGCAATATGGGTTAAAAAACAAGCGTATATCACATGCCTACTGTTTTTCAGGACCAGAAGGAGCAGAGAAGGAGTTAGTAGCATGGAATTTTGCTAAAGCTCTTAACTGCGAAGAAGAAGAGATAGATGCCTGTGACCAGTGTCGAACATGCCGTCAAATTGAGCATAGAAATCATCCAGATGTTCGGGAGCTAGAGCCAGATGGCACCACTATTAAAATAGGGCAGGTGCGGCAGTTAAAGCAGGAATTCTCACGAAGAGCGACGGAAGGATTTACTCGCATCTTGATCATTAGACACGCGGAAACGATGACTTTGCAGGCAGCAAATAGCTTATTAAAATTTTTAGAAGAACCGATCACGCCGATGGTGGCGATCCTTATCACTGATCATCTTCACGGAATGCTACCTACCATTTACTCACGGTGCCAACCGGTGCGCTTTGTTACGGTTCATCCGCTTCAGCGCAAGAAGCAGCTACTAAAATTAGGTGTTACAGAGCAAAAATGTTTGATTTTGGCGCAGATGGATGTACAAATAGAGACGGCTCTTCAACTTAGTCAGCTGGAATCGTTTGATCTTTTTTGTGAGCTGGTGATACAATGGAGTGAGAAAGTATTTGCTGGTAAGAATGAAGCACTCATAGAGATTACGACAAAGCTTCTCTCCGCAATGACCGATGAGAAAGAAACCTTGTGGATGCTCGATATCCTATTTTTGTGGTTTAGAGAAATTCTAAATCAACAGTTGGGACGCACGGAGCACCTTGTGTTTTTCTCATGGGAAGAAGAACGGAGGCGTCAAGCAAAATACTGGACACCGCATAAAGTGGCACAAGCTATGGAGAATATCCTGTTGGCCCGGCAGCAATTGATGGGACCCGTACCATCCCAGTCGATTTTGGAGTACATGGTGCTGGCTATGCAGGAGGGATCATTAGATGTTAGAAGTCGTAGGCGTCCGCTTTCGCGAAGCAGGAAAGATCTACTATTTTGATCCCGGAGAGCATCTTCTTTCTAAAGGCGATCATGTGATTGTAGAAACGGTGCGTGGGATCGAATACGGTGAAGTGGTTTTAGGTAAACAATATATGCACGAAGACGAAGTCGTTTTGCCTTTAAGAAAAATCATACGCAAAGCGAACACACATGATTATCAGCAAATGGAAAGCAATGAGGGTGCCGCTATTAAGGCACTATCCATTTGTAAAGAGAAAGTGGATGAGCATCACTTGGATATGAAGCTGGTTGATGCAGAATATACATTTGATCGCAATAAAGTTATTTTCTACTTTACTGCTGATGGGCGTGTTGATTTTCGTCAGCTCGTGCGAGACTTGGCTACTATCTTCCGAACGCGGATTGAATTAAGGCAGATTGGTGTGCGTGATGAAGCAAAGATGTTAGGTGGAATCGGTCCTTGTGGTCGTGTCCTCTGCTGTTCATCTTTTTTAGGTGATTTTGAGCCTGTATCGATTAAAATGGCAAAAGATCAAAATTTATCTCTCAACCCCACAAAGATATCAGGGTTATGCGGTCGCCTGATGTGTTGCCTCAAGTTTGAAAATGAGGCTTATGTGGAAGCGAAGAAAAAGCTCCCCGATATTGGTGAGAAAGTGTCTACACCGAACGGGGAGGGGAAAGTAGTCGTGCTCAATCTATTAGAACGAAGAGTTCAAGTGGAATTAGCGGAATCAGGGCAGACAGTCGAACACTCAGCAGATGAAGTGCAATTATAGTTCATCATGAGGTCGGCGTCTCCTTGACTTCATTGCTGCTGTAGGGGTTGCTCACAGGAGATTAATGAGTTTCCGTTATTATATATGTAGGTGATCGAGGTGGGGGCGTGGATAAGAAAGAGCTATTTACGCGAGTAACCCAAATTGAGGATCAGCTTGGGGGACTTTATAGTCAACTAGGCAGTTTGAAAGAACAGATTGTCCAATTGCTTGAAGAGAATACACGCTTGCAAATGGAGAATCAACATCTTCGTGATCAGCTGAAAGAGGAGCATCCGGGGATCGACTCCAGTGAGGTTTTATTAGAAGAAAAGACTGGAGAAGGATATGACAACTTAGCAAAGCTATACAATGAAGGCTTTCATATCTGTAATGTACATTATGGCAATATGAGAGCGGAAGAGGATTGTCTTTTTTGTCTAGCATTTTTAAACAAATAGCCGGGAAACCGGCTATTTCTCATGAGGTGACATATGAGTGATCATGAGGATTACGTAGTATACATGGTGCAATGTGGAGATGGCAGTTTATATACAGGTATTACGAAACAATTGGAAAAAAGGTTAGCAGAACATCGCGCGGGTAAAGGGGCAAAATATACTCGTGGTAGAAATCCACTGACTGTTCGTTATGTGGAGATGGGGCTAACTCATTCGAAAGCATTGAGGCGGGAGCAAGTGATTAAGCGGCTGCGGCGAACAGAGAAATTGAAGTTGATCGCAGCGTATGAAGGAACGGTGTTAGGAGAATGAAGCTTCAAAAGAATAGTGAGTATAACCGTGGTGTGCTTTACATAGTAGGAACACCGATTGGAAACCTTGACGATATGACGGAAAGGGCACGTAAGACCCTTGCAGAGGTAGACTGTATTGCAGCAGAAGATACGAGGCATACACGAAAACTGCTAACGCACTTTTCTTTTTCTACTCCATTGATCAGTTACCATGAGCATAGTAGGGTAGAGCGAGAGCTAGAGATTCTTGAACGACTCCACCGAGGGGAGTCGGTGGCGATTGTAAGCGATGCTGGGATGCCAGCCATCTCCGATCCAGGTGCGGAGTTAGTGAAAAGAGCAATAGCAGAAGGGATCGCTGTAGTGCCAATCCCAGGTGCGAATGCAGCTTTGGCGGCATTAGTTGGCTCGGGATTATCACCCCAACCTTTTCTGTTTCTGGGTTTTTTACCGCGTAAGTCTCAGGAACGAAAACGCGAGCTTCAGAAGTGGCGACAGGTGGAAGCGACGTTGGTAATGTATGAATCGCCACATCGGGTGAAAGCGATGTTACAAGATACTAAGAGCACATTGGGAGATCGTCAGATAGTGCTAGCACGTGAATTGACAAAAAAGCATGAGGAGTGGTTGCGTGGGTCAGTAAGTGAGTCGCTCACGTGGTTACAGGAACATGAGGCGCGCGGTGAATATACGATTGTTGTGGAAGGATTAAGGGAAGAAGCAAGGGGAGAAGAAGAGAGAGATAAGAAGTGGTGGAGACAATTAACAGTAGAAGAGCATGTGAATTGGTTCATTCGTCGTGGTAGGAATAGTAAGGAAGCGATTAAGGCGGTTGCTAAAGAAAGAGACCTGAGTAAACGTGAGGTATACCAGGTGTATCATGTGGAGGAAGAAGAGTAAAATAAAAGCGCACCTGGTTGAGGGGGTGCGCTTAAGAAGTAAATGAAGCTCCAATCAGAGCGGTTGGAGTGATATATGTTTTCGTAAAAGAAAGAGTATATAAAAAGTTATCCGTTCGTTACACTCTCGTCTTTGATCAGATTGTACATTTCTTCGACAGCTTGTTTGCTAACTACTTTGTTTTTGTAACGGATGGTTTCATCTACTTCGCCAGAGAAGATACAGGCTGGCTCATACTTTTTCAGTACGATACGCTCTCCGTCAACGTAAATTTCAAGGGCGTCTTTTTCACCAATTCCGAGAGTGCGGCGCAATTCGATTGGAATAACCACACGGCCGAGCTCGTCCACTTTTCTAACAATACCGGTTGATTTAAGCATAATGTCAATCTCCTCTCGATTGTGTATATCTCTATGTTTTGGTCTCGATTCGCTGTATTCTACCGTCAAAATTCGACAGGAACAGCGTTAAATTAATCATACCAGCGTTTACCATAATCGTCAATATGTTTAGAGGTAACTTTTCTAGTAATTTTTATCCTAGAGTCGTTAATGGAGGATTAGGCTTTATATACTAGCAGTAGAAAATAGTAGGAAAAGGAGGGGTTAGTACGATGTTTCCCGTTTCTGAGAACTTAAAACATCGATTACGTGAAGTTAACCTGGAGTTGAGGCATATATTCGATGAACCTGAGGCTGAGTCAAGTTTGATACGAGGAAAGCTAGCTGCTTTAGGCTCGTTTTTTACCGTGCGCAAGTGGAGTGATGCTGAGTTAACCGCATGGTTGGATGGGACAAGCATTATGGGTGTGGACGGATCAGTCAACTCGACTACAGGACCTCACCCACACAACCTCTCCTTGTTCCAAGCATTGGCAAAAGGAACAACGGGAGAAGAGGAATGGGGTGCAGATGTGTATACCCCGCTGTTGGCAGCGGAGGAGGAGCAAGAAGAAGGGGGGATGTTGGCGCGTGAGGCCAGGAAACGGGGAGCACAACTATCAGGATTAGAATTGGATGTAGCCAAAAAGGCGATGATTACTTATCGCCCTAAAGTGATGATGATGGATGGCTCGTTGCTTCACTTTCAAATGGATGACTGGCATAAGTGGCAAGAAGTGCGAAAGGTTGCTCTGGAACAGGGTGTTTTGCTAATCGGTGTTTCAGAAGAGATCGGAACGCGAGGAATAGCACAGAAGCTTTATCCCAAACATCCAGGACGGTCAGATCGAGAATTTTTATATGGTAGATTAATGATGGGAGAGGGTTTTGAAAGCAAACATTATACTTCTATGGGTGAAGGAATGTGGAAAGTGGCCTTCCGATCATCCTTGAGTCCTCAGCCGATTGGAGTGGATGGACTGATAGAGCAGCAGGCACAACAACAGGAGTTGATGGATTTACTCTACACATTAACCCCGGAACAGGGGAGAGGGATTCCGCTATGGCTAGATATTGTAGATAGTGAAGTAAGGGTGACCAATCAACTACTACACGCCATGATTGAGCAGTATATTGACCCTGCTCTGCGCCATCGTCTGTTTTTGTCTAAACGCGCTGATCGAGTGATCTAAACTGAAGCTTTCATATAGAAGTATAAGGTAGAGGGGGTAGCATCATGCAAGTAGTGGGCGTGACAACGCAACAAGAAGTATATATTGTTTCCCGAGATCGTAAGTTTCGTATTAATGAGATCCTTGTCCTCCAGGATGATGTACTAGGCAATCCACAGGGGGAAGTGGTTGAGACGATGTCTTATAATCGGTTCATTCCGATGGGGCTAGATCGTTCTATGGTTGATGCTCAAGTGATACAGTCACTCGAACAGATTGGATATGATATTGGATCAGATGAGATTAATATGGCAAAGATGCGTCTGTTTGTGGAGGCACCACATCCAGTACGTACTGGATGCCAAGTGCGTGCTCCCCACTTTGATGAGGTTCGTCACCTCCTGGTTAAAGTGGAACCGCAAGCAGGTGGGGTGCTAGGTGAGATTCAAAGCACGGGTACATTGGCTGCTACGCTGGACTCATCTTTGCGAGATCATGTGTATCTGTTAGAGGAAAGTGGGATGAGAAAACAAGCGGGGGTACCTTTTATCCTAGATATTAGGGCAATGCAGCAATATCCTCATATCGGTATCTTTGGAGGGTCGGGCTCTGGTAAATCATTTGGGCTCAGGGTGATGTTAGAAGAGATGATGAAGTTGACGATTCCCACTCTTGTCTTTGATCCTCATTTTGAAATGTCGTTTGCACAAGTGAGTGAAGCATTAAAAGAGAAAGCGCCATCTTTTGCTGGGAAGTGGACGGCCGTAGAGGTGGGAAAGCATGTGGGGATTGATTTCTCAGCCCTGACTACACGTGATGTGACGGATCTATTAGGAGCGGCAGGAGGCCATTTGACCGAGTCCATGGTTAACGTGGCCCAGACACTTCATCGTCGCCGTGACTCTTTTCATTCTTTCCACGATCGCCTCCAAAACGTAGCGCAAGCGTTGGAAGAAGGGAAGGGACTGGATAAAAGGTTGAAAGCGGATGATATTACGCCAGCTGGAGTGGAGCAAGTAAAGGAATTGAAGGAACTGTTTAATCGCTATAACAGCCTTCCCCCCTCGTCAGTAAAAGGGGTACTATGGCGCTTGAAGCGTCTGGATAAAGCGGGTCTCTTCCAACAGGATATTCGTGTGATTGAGCAAGCATTAACTCAAGGGAAGTTAGTCGTTGTGCAGGGAGCGACTTGGATTATTCAAGTTTTCTCCACTTATGTGATGGGAACACTATACCGTAAGCGTCGTGAATATCAAGATGCGCGTCTTAATGGGGATGAAGGTTCATTTTTCCCACCCTTTCTCACGGTAACCGATGAAGCACACAACTTTGCACCCAAGGGATTTGATTCACCTGCTAAATCGATTATGAAAGAGATCGCACAAGAGGGAAGGAAATACGGCGTTTTTCTTGTATTGGCAACACAGCGGCCCACGTTATTGGATGAGACGATTACAGCACAGCTTAATACGAAGTTTGTTTTTCGTACCGTGCGGGGCACTGATATCGCTACACTGAGAGAAGAAACAGACTTAACTCCCGAAGAGGGGAAGCGTCTTCCTTACTTACGTTCGGGTGATGCGTTTGTCTCTTCAGCGATCTTTGGGCGTACCCTATTTATTCGTATCCGGGCTGCTTTTTCTGATAGCCCTCATCAGAGCAATCCGTTTGATGAGTTGTTCGCTCTCAAAGAGAAGGAAGATGAGAGTGTCCTGGATGCGATAGCACAGAAGTTGCCTATTTTTGATACGGACTTACTGGCTGTATCACAACATGTTAATCGAGAGTGTGGCTTGTCTTGGGAAGTATCACGCTTAAAAGATGAGCTAGAAAAGATGGTGAACAATGGGCGGTTAACGAAGATTTCATCACCATTAGCGACTCGCTATGATCGCAAAGAGTAAGATGGGGGAACTTTCCCCTTTTTACTTGTGGTTTCTTGTACGAGTTGGGTATAATGATAGACAAACCGAAAAGTTTCTAAGGATAGTTTCCTGGGAAATAATCTATTTGATTGCTGACGGGGAAGAGTAGCGATATGTCTTGCTATGAGCAGAGAGCCGGGTTTGGGTGCGAACCGGTATAGGGACATATGGTGAATATGGCCCCTGAGATTTATCTTGAAGCCTTATGAGTTAGGGTGAGTAAAGATAAACGCTACCTAGCGTTATCAGGTCAGTGTGGACACTGGTGGAGGACACCTCTGTGAAGAGGGATGTCGAAATTGGGTGGTACCGCGAGTCAACCTCTCGCCCCATTGGCAAGGGGTTTTTTTGATTTTCGAAAGGAGAGAAACGAAAAATGAATGAAAAGAAAAGCTTCTATATTACAACTCCGATCTATTATCCGAGCGATAATTTGCATATCGGCCATGCCTATACAACGGTGGCGGGTGATGCGATGGCACGCTATAAAAGGTTGCGTGGATATGATGTGATGTATTTAACCGGGACGGATGAGCACGGACAAAAGATTGAGCGGCGGGCGAGGGAAAAGGGACTGGCCCCTCAACAGTTTGTTGATGAGATTGTAGCGGGGATCAGATCCCTATGGGAGAAACTTGATATCTCATACGATGATTTTATCCGTACAACGCAAGATCGACATCGGGTGGTTGTACAAAAAATATTTCAGAAACTATTAGATCAAGGAGATATCTACCTCAGCGAATATGAGGGACTGTATTGCACGCCGTGCGAATCATTTTGGACTGAACGACAGCTAGTAGACGGAAACTGTCCTGATTGTGGGCGTGAAGTTGAAAAAGTGCGGGAGCAAAGTTACTTTTTCCGCATGAACAAGTATGTGGATCGCTTACTGGCACACTATAAACAGCATCCTGATTTTATTCAGCCCGAATCACGCAAGAATGAAATGATCCGCAACTTTATTGAGCCTGGACTAGAGGATCTATGTATATCTCGCACGACGTTTGAGTGGGGGATTCCCGTGCCAAATGATCCAAAGCATGTGATGTATGTGTGGATTGATGCGTTGACTAACTATATTTCAGCGATTGGTTATTCAGCTGAGGATGTGGAGAAGAAGGAGAAATTTCAGAAGTATTGGCCTGCTAATGTTCATCTGGTAGGAAAAGAGATTGTCCGCTTCCATACGATCTATTGGCCCATCATGTTGATGGCACTTGATCTGCCACTACCGCAGAAGATCTTTGCCCATGGTTTTCTTCAACTAAAGGGTGGGAAAATGTCTAAATCGAAAGGGAATGTGGTCGATCCAGTACCATTGATTGATCATTTTGGCCTGGATGCGCTACGGTACTACTTACTGCGGGAGATTCCTTTTGGTTCGGATGGAACGTTTACCCCAGAAGCGTTTGTAGAACGGGTAAATGCTGATTTGGCTAATGATCTGGGCAACTTATTACATCGAACCCTGACAATGGTGCAAAAATATAATGATGGAGTGGTTCCTGCCTATTTACCACAAGCGACGGAGCATGACAAAGAACTTGAGGAGTTGGCGCAAGCGACGGTAGCCAAAGTGGAAACAGCTTTAGAGGAAATGAAGTTTTCTGTAGCTCTTACATCTATATGGGAAATGGTACGTGGTACAAACCGTTATATCGAGAAAACAATGCCGTGGGTGTTGGCAAAAGATGAAGACAAGAAAGAAGTGCTCGGCTCTGTTCTGTATCACTTATTAGAAAACTTACGTATTGCAAGTGTGCTAATTCAACCATTCCTTACCCGCACTCCAGCAAAAATATGGGAACAATTAGGACTAGCCAGCGGAACAACTGCGACGAGTTGGATAAGCTTAGGGTCATATGGTGGACTGCCTGCAGGGACGAAAACAAATAAAGGAGAGCCCATTTTTCCGCGATTGGATGTAGAAGACGAAGTGAAGTGGATTGCAGAACAGATGGGACAAAAAGAAGTGGATTCACCAGGAAACAAACAGGAACAACAGCAAAAGCAGCAGCAGGTATCAACAAATGAAGAAGGGGTAGGATATATTACCTTTGACCAGTTTAGCCAAGTGGAGATGCGTGTAGCAGAAGTAATGGAGGCTGAACCAGTTAAAGGGGCAGATCGCTTGTTAGTGCTGAAGTTGGATCTAGGAACAGATGAGAGACAAGTGGTTTCCGGAATAGCCGAGTATTATACACCGACTGAACTGATCGGGCAGAAGGTGTTATGTGTAACCAATTTGAAACCTGTCAAACTTCGCGGTGTTCGCTCCGAAGGAATGGTATTGGCGGCTAAGGCGGATGGCAAGTTGAAGTTGGCGACTGTCAGCGGAGAGATTCCGAGCGGTACCGTTGTAAAGTAATGTAGAGAGAGAAGTCAAAATGAAGGGAGGAAACGGGCGATGTTATTTGATAGTCATGCCCATCTGAATGATGAGAAGTTTGCTGAGGATCGTGAGGAAACGATCAGACGCGCTCATGAAGAGAAGGGGGTTGCGCGCATCGTCAATGTGGGTTTTAATCGTGAAACAATTCCGCCCACCCTCGAGTTGGCAGAAACATATGAGTTTATTTATGCAGCAGTTGGTTGGCATCCTGTGGATGCAGCCAACTGTACTGACGAAGATTTGCGCTGGATCGCTTCCTTGGCAGATCATCCTAAGGTGGTCGCCATAGGGGAGATGGGATTGGACTACTATTGGGATACTGTTCCACGGGCTGTACAAGAGGAACTATTTCGAAAACAGATCCGTTTAGCAAAGGAAGTAGATCTGCCGATTATTATTCATGATCGCGATGCGCATGAAGATGTGGTGCGCATCTTGCGTGAGGAAAAAGCAGATGAGGTAGGAGGGGTGATGCACTGTTTTGGTGGTGATCAAACGATCGCTAAACAATGCCTCGAACTTAACTTTTATATTGGGTTAGGGGGACCTGTTACTTTTAAAAACGCTACCCTCCCGAAAGAGATTGCAGCTATGGTTCCACTCGACCGCCTGGTGGTGGAGACGGATTGCCCTTACCTTGCTCCCCATCCTTTTCGCGGAAAGCGAAACGAATCTGCTTATGTTGGATTAGTCGCGGAAGCCATTGCCGAAATTCGTGGACTGAGTGTAGAACAACTTCAGCAAGCGACGTACGAGAATGCTTGCCGTCTATTTCGGCTCTCGTAAGAGAAGCTGATCGTAAACAAAGTGGGGACGATGATGGATCAAATGATGAAGGTTGAAGAAGTAATTGTGGTAGAAGGGATGAATGACCGCGTCGCTATCGAGCGAGCTGTTTGTGCGGATACCATTGAAACGAGGGGTTCGGCGCTAGGTGAGGAAGTGATTGCCCGAGTGAAGAAGGCACAGAAGACGCGAGGTGTGATTCTTTTTACCGATCCTGATGGGGCCGGGGAACGAATTCGCCGTATCCTGGCCGATAAAGTTCCTGGGTGTAAGCATGCATTTTTACCAAGGAATCAGGCGCGTGGAAAAGGAAAGATTGGGGTGGAGCACGCCAGCCCTACGGCGATACGTGCGGCGTTACAGGATGTGAGGTCAGAGCTGGATACCACTTTGCCCAATTCGGATATTACTTGGGCTGAGTTTATCGATGCTGGAATGGTGGGTGGAGCGGAAGCGCGGCAATTGAGAGAGAAGATGGGACAGTTATTAGGAATCGGATATGGCAATGCCAAACAGTTTTATCGGCGATTGCATTTATTTCGTATACAGAGGGATGAGTGGGCGCAAGCCCTACATCAAGTGAGGGAAGGTTGAATAGAATGGAAGAAAGAACGGTCACAAGGCGCACGCGCGAACTATTAAAAAAGCACAATCTCCGTTTAAAGAGAAGTTTAGGACAAAATTTCATCACAGAAGATTGGGTGCTCGATCGGATTGTGGAGGCGGCTTCTCTTGATCGTCAGACAGGTGTACTTGAAATAGGACCTGGTATCGGAGCTTTGACAGAACGCATTGCAGAAGAGGCGGGTTGGGTAACAGCGATTGAAACGGATTCCCGTCTAATTCCGGTATTAGAGGATCAATTCGCTACCACAGGGCATGTTCATATTGTCGAGGGGGATGCCTTGCAACTCGATTTGCAATCGATCGTAAAGGAACATATGGCTTCAGCAGAGCGCTATTGTGTAGTTGCCAATCTTCCCTACTACATTACCTCCCCTTTGATTATGCGCCTGCTGGAGGGAGGACTTCCACTAGAGCGGATTGTAATTATGATTCAAAAAGAGGTAGCAGAACGAATAATGGCAGATCCAGGTGGGAAGGATTATGGTATGTTATCCATTGCTGTCCAATATTATGCTATCCCGCATTGGGTGACCAAAGTACCGAATCACGTGTTTGTACCGCGGCCGGATGTGGATTCTGCTGTTATTCAGTTGGAAGTTAGAGGGAAACCAGCAGTGGACGTGATAGACGAATCTTTATTCTTCCAGGTGGTACGAGCTGCCTTTGCTAAACGTCGTAAGACATTGTTAAATAGCATTTCTACTTCTCTTCCGAAAAAAATGTCGAAAGAGGATGTAAGGTCTGCGCTTGAGCAGGCAGGAATAGAACCTAACCGTCGTGGAGAAACATGCTCATTAGCTGAGTTTGCGCGCTTGACGGACGCTCTTGCTGATTTTGGCATGTAGATATCTTTTTCTTTTTGTCGAAGGGATCGTTACATGTGATGTCGAATCTATGTAAAGTTAGATGAGGCTTCGTTGCTTCGCAGGTGTATGATTTGCATGAAAGGTAGGAACCATTCCATTGGAGGGAAGCAAATGGAATTTGTGCACCCCCGTAAGGGAAAATTCGCATTGGACGAGTTGGTAGAGGATATTGGCGCTTTTCTAGCAAGTGATCAAGCGGCAGAGTATAAAGTTGTTATCGGAACAGACTCGCAAACCAATCAACAAGGAACCACCTTTGTCACAGCCATTATCATTCACCGCGTGGGCAAGGGCGCCTCATTTTACTATAGACGTTTTCGCAACCAACCTGTGAGGGATTTGCGTTATCGGATATATCGTGAGACAGAGCTTAGCTTAGAGTGTTTAGAGCAATTAAAAGAAAAAGGGTTACTTCAGCTTTCGATGGATTGGCCTGTAGAAATTCATTTGGATGTGGGTCAGCGTGGTCCGACGAGAAAGTTGATCCAAGATGTCGTAGGATGGGTGACAGCGGTAGGGTATACAGCAAAAATTAAGCCAGAAGCATACGCTGCTAGCGCTGTTGCGGATAGATTTACCAAATAAGTAATAAACATAGGCAAGCATCAGGTTTGCTCGACAAATTTAGTAAAACCGTTGACAAGATCTTTGTCCCCTTGTTATAATCTTGGTTTGTTTGACAAATGACTACCTACATGGTACAATTGTTACGATATGAGTGAGGTGGTCGATCAATGGGCAAAAATGCGCTATCCGAGATCAAACATACCTTGGATCATTACATCGGCAAGAAGATCCACCTGAAAGCAAATAGTGGTCGCAGAAAGACCATTGAACGGACGGGAATCCTAGAGGAAACCTATCCTTCTGTTTTCATCGTTAAACTAGATGAGGCTCAGCATGCTTTTGAGCGCGTGTCTTATAGTTATGCAGACATTTTAACAGAGTCCGTTGAACTGACCGTTTTACAAGCGGAAGAGAGACTGCCTGTTAAATATATAAAGACGACCCAATAAGAACACTTTATAGTGTTCTTTTTTTTGTTCTAACACATACTAAGGGTAGTTCCGCAGATCAAGGAGGAGATGGTTCTTTGGCACGAAGTAGAGGAGTTATGTCCGAGGCTTTGAAGGTAGAATTAGCCAAAGAATTGGGGTTTTATGATGTCGTCCAACAAGAGGGTTGGGGCGGGATTAAAGCACGTGATGCCGGCAATATGGTAAAGCGAGCGATCCAGCTAGCTGAGGAACGGTTGCAGCATTCACAGCACTAACCATTAATCTGCGGAGCGAGGACTTAGAAGGGAACCCCTTCTAAGTCCTTCTTACTTAAGTTTTTATTTGTAGTAGAACATGATACAATAGAAGGGCTAGTTTTAATGAAATTATGACGGATGGGGGGGATCCTTGAGATGGAGATATCGGTTAAAGCTCCGGCTAAAATAAATCTAACGTTAGATGTGTTACATAAACGGGATGATGGTTACCATGAGTTGGAAATGGTTATGACATCAATCGACTTAGCTGATCGGATTGATTTAGTATCCACATCCCAGCCCTCTGTTCGCCTCCGTAGTACTTCAGGATTTGTGCCGCAAGATGAACGTAATTTAGCTTATCGTGCAGCAGCCCTCCTAAAAGAAAATTACGATGTGAAGCCAGGTGTATTTATTACTATTCATAAGCATATCCCCGTTGCTGCAGGTTTAGCGGGTGGGAGTAGCGATGCCGCAGCTACGTTGATCGGATTAAATAAGTTGTGGAATTTAGGACTTACTTTAGATGAATTGGTTGAATTAGGTGCTCAGATTGGGTCAGACGTCCCTTACTGTGTTCATGCTGGAACAGCGCTCGTGCGTGGTCGTGGAGAACGTTTAATGCCGATTTCCTCACCACCTGCTTGCTGGGTTGTTTTAGCAAAACCAGAACATGGAGTATCTACTGCAGAAGTATTCCAAAAGTTTGAGCAGGTTTCTCCCGATAATAGTCCTGATACAAAAGCGATGGTAGCGGCGTTGGAGCAGGGAGACTTTTCTGGAATCTGCGCTTCATTGGGTAATGTGTTAGAAGATGTCACGTTAAAGTCATACCCGACTGTAGGGCGCATCAAGGATAAGATGAAAGAATTTGGTGCAGAAGGAGTACTCATGTCTGGGAGCGGACCAACCGTTTTTGGGTTGGTACGACAAGAGGCGAGAGCTCGCAGGATCGTCAATGGATTGCGTGGATTTTGTCGTCATGTCTATATGGTGCGGATGCTGGGTCAGCTTGATCAAAACCGAACAAAGTGATATATTTTTGACATTACATTCGGATTTTGGAGGTCAAGTGAAAAATGAAGTGGAAGCGGAGCGCAAGGCTGGTCGATATGACCTATCAATTGATTCAGCGTCCGCATTCCCTCATTCCGTTAGGAGAGTTTGCGCAAACGTATCAAGCTGCTAAATCATCCATTAGTGAAGATTTAGCGATTATTCAAGAGACGTTTCGAACAGAAGGAATGGGAGAATTGCAGACAGTTGCTGGGGCGACAGGAGGAGTACGCTTTATTCCCCGTATGAAGCGGGAGCAAGCAGAAAAGTGGATACAGAGTATGTGTCAGCGTTTAGCCGATCCAGAGCGTCTCTTACCTGGAGGTTATTTGTATTTGTCTGATTTTTTGGGTGACCCGACTGCTTTATCTCAGTTAGGCTGGATTTGGGCGACTGTATTTGCAGATCGTCAAGCCGATGTTGTGGTAACAGTAGAGACGAAGGGAATTCCACTAGCGCATGCAGTCGCCTCCAATCTAGGGATACCAGTGGTTGTAGTGCGAAAGGGCCACCGTGTAACAGAAGGATCGGTTGTGACCATCAATACAATCTCAGGTTCACGCAAAGATATTCGTACTCTGTCCTTATCTCGCCGTAGCTTGGCGGAAGGTGCACGTGTCATCGTGATTGATGACTTTATGAAAGCAGGCGGGACCTTTCGGGGCTTGATCGACCTGATGAAAGAATTCCGTGCCGAAGTCGTAGGTACAGGTGTGATGGTAGAGTCCGAAGTAGAGGGGCGCTTAGTAAGTGGGATAGCTTCACTGATGAAAATAACGACGATTGACGAACAAGCAGGTGATGTTGAGGTGGCAACAGGCACCATTCTTGATGATGAAGGCGGGTGGATGGAGTGAAAGTGGTTAAAACGACCGCAGCCCCACAGGCGATTGGACCTTACTCACAGGCAGTCGTTAGTGGTGGTCACGTTTATACTTCGGGACAAATCCCTCTTACTGCAGATGGAGAGCTTATCCAAGGGGATGTAACAGCTCAAACGGAGCAAGTGCTAAGTAATGTGCGTGCAGTATTAGAAGCGGCAGGTACAGACATGAATCATGTGGTGAAGGTAACGATCTTCCTGTCCGATATGAACCATTTTCAGCAAGTGAATGAGGTGTATGCGGCACACTTTGATCGTCATCAGCCCGCACGTTCGTGTGTCGAAGTGAGCCGCTTACCAAAAGATGTGCAAATAGAAGTAGAAGCGATAGCTGTAATACCAACTTTATAGAGAAAAATCTTGGAATTAAATTGAAGGATTCTTACCCAACCTTGTGGAATAGATAGATGGAATGCACTAGGGAATGGGTGGTGAATGAGGTTGGATATAACGGAAGTTCGTCTACGCCGGGTGAATCAAGCAGGAAGGATGCGTGCGATCGCCTCCATTACAATCGACCAAGAATTTGTTATTCATGATATTCGTGTGATTTATGGTAACAATGGTCTGTTTGTGGCGATGCCGAGTAAGAAGACGCCTACAGGAGAATTTCGCGATATCGCCCATCCGATTTCCCCGAAGATGCGGGAGAAAATTGAAGACGCAGTTTTGGGCGCATTCCTTCAAGCGGATGAGAAAAATATGGGTAGGCAAGTGTTTGAAGGTCAATTACCGTTAGATGCCTAAATACATAGGAGAGAAGCTTCCTGCAAAAGTGGGGAGCTTTTTTTAAGGGGGATGATCGAAGAAGTGCTCGACAACTGCGTTAGAATCAGTTGAATTATAGGCTTTTTTAAGATATAGTTTGATTGGAGTTTGATTGGAGAAAACGGGGGTGCGTCCTTCCATGGACCAACTACAAGCAGTTGTTTTAGCGGCTGGTCAGGGAACGCGAATGAAGTCAAACAAACATAAGGTACTGCATAAAGTGTGTGGTAAACCGATGATTGATTACATTGTAGATTCCTTGCAAGAGTTAGGGATTAAACAGCCGATTATAGTAACAGGATACCAATCAGAAGCATTAGAGGAGCACCTAGGTGAGCGTGCTTTATTTGTGCGTCAAGAAGAACAGTTGGGGACTGCTCATGCTGTCATGCAAGCAAAAGAATTATTGGCAGAAAAACAAGGAACGACACTGGTGATGCATGGTGACCACCCGCTTTTTACCACAGAGACATTAGAGCGATTGATCCATCATCATCGTGAGCAAGAAGCGGCGGCAACTATCTTGACAGCAACTCTTCCTGATCCAACAGGATATGGCCGTGTGATTCGTGGAGAGGATCAGCTGGTAGATGGGGTTGTTGAACAGAAGGACGCGAGTGAAGAAGAGCGTGCGATCTGTGAAGTGAACACAGGAACATACTGTTTTGATAATGAGAAGTTATTAACATCGCTCTCACAGGTTTCGAATGATAATGCACAGGGTGAATATTACCTTCCTGATGTGATTACCATATTGAGAAGCGGAGAAGAGAGAGTAGAAGCTACCCTCATGGATGATGTAAATGAAGCGCATGGTGTAAATCACCGTGTACAATTAGCGGAGGCAGAAAAGATTATGCGTCGTCGCATCCTTCACCAACACATGGTTAACGGGGTAACCATTATTGACCCGGACAACACCTATGTTGAAGCGGGAGTGACGATTGGAAGTGACACGGTGATCCATCCCGGCACACATTTGCGGGGAGCAACTAAGATCGGTAGTGACTGCACGATCGGACCACAGGCAGATTTGACGAATGTGGTTATTGCGGACTCAGTAACCGTTCAGTATTCCGTGGTACTAGATAGTCAGCTCGGTGAGGGAGTAAACGTGGGTCCGTACGCACGTATTCGACCAGGCTCCAAGCTAGAAAAGCAGGCAAAAGTGGGCTGTTTTATCGATATGAAGAATGCGCATATTGGTGAAGGAACGAAAGTGCCTCATCACGCGTACATCGGAGATGCGAAACTAGGGAAAAAAGTAAACATCGGCTGTGGTACGATTACAGTAAATTACGATGGCAGAAAAAAGCAGCAGACAGTGATTGCAGATGGAGCATTCGTGGGTTGTAACGTAAACTTGATTGCACCTGTAAGTGTGGGTGAGGGTGCTTACGTCGCCGCGGGCTCATCAATCAATCAGGATGTGCCAGCAGATGGGTTTGCTATTGCAAGGCAACGGCAAACCGTTAAGCCACAGTATGTAAAACGTATGAAAGATAAACTTTAAAGAATAGTCGATGGAGGGCATAATAGCGATGACTAAATTGCGCCAATCGCGTTTGCAAATTTTTACTGGAAACGCTAATCCTCAGTTAGCGAAGGAGATTGCCGATCATATTGGAATCCCTTTGGGCAGAGCTCATGTAGGTCGCTTTAGTGATGGGGAGATTACAGTTCGGCTAGACGAAAGCGTTCGAGGTTCCGATGTATACGTGGTTCAACCCACTTGCTACCCTGTAAATGATAACCTGATGGAATTGTTGGTTATGGTAGACGCATTAAAGAGGGCATCTGCGCGTACGATCAATGTCGTTATTCCTTACTATGGTTATGCACGACAAGATCGTAAGACACGAGCACGAGATCCGATTACATCCAAACTGGTGGCCAACCTGATTGAAAAAGCAGGTGCTGACCGTGTGATTACGATGGATTTACACGCGACGCAGTTGCAAGGATTTTTTGATATTCCCGTTGATCATCTCCTCGGTGTACCCATCCTAGGGGACTATTTCTGTGGTAAAAACTTAGACGATGTGGTCGTCGTATCCCCAGATCATGGTGGTGTGATCCGAGCGCGTAAGTTAGCAGAACGCTTAGAATCTCCTATTGCTATCATTGATAAACGTCGTCCGGAACCCAACGTTGCTGAAGTGATGAATATTGTAGGGAAAGTAAAAGGAAAAACGGCGATTATTATAGATGACATCATTGATACTGCGGGTACTATTGCGCTTGCCGCTGCAGCACTAAAGGAGCAGGGAGCAAAAGCGGTATACGCGTGCTGTACTCACCCTGTCTTTTCTGGACCGGCATTAGAGCGTATTTATCATGCTGATATCGAGGAGATGATCGTCACCAACACGATTCCGCTATCAGAAGAGAAGAAGTTGAATAAGGTGAAGGTACTATCTGTTGCTTCGTTGATGGGTGAAGCTATCATCCGTGTGCATGAAGAAATGTCTGTCAGTAAATTGTTCGACTAAGGATAGCCCTCTCTCTTGTTTGAGTACCCTATCTTCGGGGTATATTGATAACAGACACGGTACTTAACCGAAGGAGAGGATGTATGATGACGACCAAGATCACTGCGGAAAAACGAGAGGGGAAGCCCCGTTCTATCATTACTCGTTTGCGTCGAAGTGGTAGAGTCCCAGGAATATTGTATGGGGTAGGTACGGATAATCAACTTCTTCATGTCGATGAGGGGGAGATGAAGCGTCTTTTGCATAACGAGGGACTTTCATCTGTTGTGAGCTTACAGTTAGGGCAGCAACCGTTTAACGTGATGATTCGCGAACTGCAACGCGATCATGTGAAAGGGCATTTTGTTCATGTAGACTTTGAAGCAATCTCCATGAACGAGGTGCTGGAGGTAGACGTCCCACTCGAATTGACGGGAACACCGATAGGGGAGAAAGAGAACGGAGTTTTGGAACAACCTCTTCGTACGATTTCTATCCGATGTCTACCAAGCGATATCCCCGATTCATTATCCGTCGATGTACAAGCACTTGATGTAGGCGATTCCCTGGCCGTAAAGGATATTGCGATCCAAAGCGGAATTGAAGTCTTGACGGATGAAAATGAAGTCGTTGCTACGGTGACCACACCACAGCATAACGTTGCAGCAGAAGAAAATGATGAAGACGAAGGAGTGGCAGCAGCCACTGAAGAAGAGAGTGAGGAGCAAGAGTAATTTTTGCTCTAAGATATAGTAAATAGTGTTGGCGCAACCACTTGTGGTTGCGCCACTTGAACGTTAGGGGAGAAAAGTATTGAAACTGATTGTAGGACTAGGTAATCCGGGGCCGCGCTACGACTTAACGCGGCATAATGTTGGGTTTTGGGTGATTGAAGAGTTAAGTCGGCGTTGGGCCATTCCAGTGACTCAATCTAAGTGGAAAGGGATGAAGGGAGAGGGGCGCATCGCGAATGAGAAAGTGGTGTTGCTTATGCCGATGACATATATGAATCTTTCGGGGGAATCCGTGAGAGAGGCTTTGGACTGGCTCAAAGCGGACATAGATGACTTACTGGTCATCTATGATGATCTGGACTTGTCTCCGGGATCACTTCGGTTGCGTATGAAAGGAAGTGCTGGAGGGCATAACGGAATGAAATCGATCATCCAGCATTTAGGAACAGACGAATTTAAGCGTATGAAGGTAGGAATTGGTCGTCCAGCAAAGCGGATTCCTGTTTCCGATTATGTGCTTTCACCTTTTTCTAAAGAAGAGAGTCCACTGATAGATGAGGCAGTGGGGGCAGCGGGGGATGCAGTTAAAACCTGGATGGAGGATTCATTTCTCGTAGCGATGAATCAATATAATAAGCGGATTGTGGCTGAGGGGAAGCAGGGCGAATAACACCATGTATAGCTATGCTACACTTGCGTCGATACTATAGGGGAATATTCTTGTGGTTGGGGGCGTATGCATGGCTATACATTATACTTGTCGTTATTGTCGGATCGAATTGGGTCAGATTGAAGAACACATGGACGATATACGACTGGGTTTCCATCAGTTGACCCCAGATCAGCTCAGAGATATAATTACCTATGATCTTTCCGGGCAGACTGAAGTTCGTGTGGTATGTGAAACATGCCAAGAAATGTTAGAACTTCATCCAGAGTTGTCTCTCCTACCCAACCCCCTGCAATAGGGAGTGTGTTGTTTGTAGGAGGGCTATTTTGCGCTATTGCGGATTGTTTTCCAAGCCATGGCTGAAGGTTTCGCTACGGCTTTTTACCCATTGTAAAAGTTTTCATATAGTTTTGTCGATGAGAGGGGGAAATAAAGAAATTGGAATCACTTATTCAAATGTTTAGCCAGGATGCCGACTTTCAGTCGACGCTGGCAGGTCATAAAGCGGGTATGCCAGAACAGCTTGTTGCTGGTTTGAGTGGCGCCAGCCGTAGTTTGTATATTGCGACACTCTTTCGGGAGCTAAAACAGCCCATGGTCGTGATAACCCACAATCTAAATCAAGCTCAAAAAGCGGCTGAGGATATAGGGGAGTGGCTCCCTGCTGAACAGGTACTTCTCTATCCAGCTAATGAAGTGGTGACAACGGAGATTGCTCTTTCCAACCATGAGACCTACGCGGAACGAGTAAATGTGTTGTCAAAACTAGCACAAGGATTTACAGGTGTGTTGATTGTTCCGTTTGCAGGGATGCGTAAATTGCTCCCCCCTAAAGAAACCGTGAGAAAAGGTCATATTTATTTGCGGGTGGCAGAAGAAAGTCCGATTGAGCCACTTATCCACCGATTAGTAGAAACAGGTTATGAACGAGTAGATATGGTAGAAAGAAGAGGAGAATTTAGTGTACGGGGTGGAATCATGGATTTGTATCCCGTTACCTCTGAGCATCCTATACGCATCGAATGGTTTGATGATGAAGTAGATTCAATCCGGTCATTCTCAGTGACCGATCAACGTTCGCAAAAGAAGCATCAAGCTGTAACCATCCCGCCTGCGAAAGAACTATTTGCTGCACCAGCCACCCTTAAACAAGCAGGGGCACAGGTGAGGAAGCTGTTAGCTGAGCGCCTAAACGAGACGAAAAATACGGAATTAAAGGCGAAGCTGGATGAAAAAGTGGGCTGGGAGATCGAGCAGTTCAGCTCTGCATCTACATTTACAGGGATGTATAAGTATATTTCTCTATTATATCCCCAGTATGAAACGCTAGTAGATTATATGCCGGCAGATGCGCTATGTATCATGGATGAGCCAGCAAGAATTATGGAAGCAGCAAAGCAGATGGAACGGGAAGAAGGAGAATGGCAGACTGCGTTATTGCAACAAGGGGAGTTTTTACCGCAGTTGAAAATTTCCCTCACCTATGAGGAATGCATGGGAATTTCTAATCCGCGACTTTATCTCTCGCTCTTTATGCGCCAGGTTCCAGGTACTCAGCCGCAAAACATAGTACAATTTATCAGCCGCAGCATGCAGCAGTTTCACAGTCAAATGCACGTGTTAAAGACAGAGTGGGAACGCTGGGAGAAATCTAATTACCGTGTTATATTTACGGCTAGCAGTCAAGAGCGTGCGGAACGCTTGGAACGCATTCTACTCGACTATGGAATGGAAGTAGCGCGTGATCCACATGAGCGGATTCCGCGTGTAGGAAAGCCGGTTATATTTGTTGGAGCCATTCAAAACGGATTTGAACTGTCAGGAACACGGTTAGTTGTGGTGACAGAGGGCGAGGTTTTTACGCAGCAGCAAAGACGAAGACGGATGCCGAGCAAAGTAGATCATGCTGAAAAGATAAAAGATTATCAAGATCTGAAACCGGGCGATTATGTGGTTCATGTTAACCATGGGATCGGGCGGTATATTGGCATTGAGACGCTAGAGGTAGGTGGATTGCACAAGGATTACCTCTTAGTGCAATATGCGGGTAATGATAAGTTATATGTACCTATCGATCAGATAGATCAAGTGCAAAAATATATTGGTGGCGAAGAGCGTAAGCCGAAAGTATATAGTTTAGGCGGTAGTGAATGGAGCAAGGTAAAAAATAAAGTGCGATCCTCTGTCGAGGATATTGCCGCTGACCTGATTCAGCTGTATGCGAAGCGAAAGCAGGCGAAAGGATACTCATTCAGTCCTGATACCCCTTACCAGCGTGAATTTGAAGCGATGTTCCCGTATGAAGAGACACCGGATCAGTTGCGCTCAATTGAAGAGATTAAGAAAAATATGGAGAGCGAGCAACCGATGGATCGCTTATTGTGTGGGGATGTAGGGTACGGAAAGACTGAGGTGGCCATTCGGGCTGCGTTTAAAGCGACGATGGAAGGTAAGCAAGTGGCTGTATTGGTGCCGACGACGATCTTGGCACAGCAGCATTACGAAACGTTTTGTGAACGCTTTTCCGATTACCCTGTGCAGATTCGTGTGTTGAGCCGCTTTCGTGGTCGCAAGGAACAGAAAGAGACGATTCAAGGCGTTGGGCAGGGTACGGTAGATATTGTGATAGGAACACATCGCATCTTATCCAAGGACGTAAGTTATAAGGATTTGGGTTTACTTATTATTGATGAAGAACAACGCTTTGGTGTAAAGCATAAAGAGAAGATTAAAGAGATGAAACATAATGTAGATGTGCTTACGCTTACAGCCACCCCGATCCCCCGTACGCTTCATATGAGCATGGTAGGGGTTAGAGACTTATCTGTTATTGAAACCCCACCAGAAAACCGTTTCCCTGTGCAAACTTATGTACTAGAATACTCAGGAGCATTGGTGCGGGAAGTGGTGGAACGAGAGATTGCTCGTGGTGGACAAGTGTACTTCCTTTATAATCAAGTACAAAATATTGATCTGATGGCAGAACAAATTCAAATGTTAGTTCCTGAAGCACGTGTATCTGTTGCCCATGGACAAATGAAAGAGACGGAATTAGAGCGAGTAATGCTCGACTTCCTAGATGGTGAAACGGATGTGCTGGTAAGCACCACTATTATTGAAACAGGGGTCGATATTCCTAATGTGAATACCCTTATTATTTATGATGCTGATAAAATGGGCTTGTCACAGCTGTATCAGCTAAGAGGGCGTGTGGGGCGTTCAAATCGAATTGCGTACGCTTACTTCACGTACCAACGGGATAAAGTGTTGTCTGAGGTGGCGGAAAAAAGATTGCAAGCAATCCGGGAATTTACAGAACTAGGTTCAGGGTTTAAAATAGCAATGAGGGACTTGTCCATTCGAGGGGCAGGGAATTTATTAGGGGCCGAACAGCATGGCCATATAGCTAGCGTTGGTTTTGAACTATATAGTCAAATGTTAAAAGAGGCGATTCAAGAAAAAGAAGGAAAAGAAGAAGTAGAAGAGACGATGGAGCCAGAGATTGAATTAAAGGCAGATGCTTATATTCCCTCTGAATATATTGAGGATGGAAAGCAGAAGATCGAGATCTATAAAAAGATTCGTGCTGTACAATCTCTAGCTGAAGCGAGTGATTTAGAAGAAGAGATTGAAGATCGCTTTGGTGATATACCTAATTCTGTACGAACCTTACTGTTGATTGCACGTCTGCGAGCGTATTGTATTGGATACAAAGTTGAAAGTATGATACAAAAGGAACATGAGATTGTGATGAAGCTACATCCAAGTCAGAATCAAACGATCGATGGACAAAAACTCTTTCAGCTAGCACAGGAGTTTCCGGGTCGGGTTCGCTTATCTTCTGGGGAACGAATCGGGATCATATTCCGTGTTCGTGGCCTCACTCACGAGAAGGCATTGGAAATAGTAGAGCAATTTCTGATAAAATATGAGTTCGTTCTAATGAAGGGAGCTTTTCAGAATGCAGCCAATTAAAAAATTTATGATGCTCATGCTTGTTTCCGTCCTCTCTCTATCACTCTTTCTAGCAGGGTGTTCTAAAGAGGATAAAGAAGCGGACAAAGGGGTTACCAGTGAAACAACTTGGCCGTTAAAGACGACTAGCGATAAAGTGATTGCTACGTATGACGGTGGAGAAGTGACACAAGGGGAATTTAATCTTTATCTTAATATGCAGAACTTCTTCCGTCCGGGACAGATTGAGATGATGATTAAGTCACAACCGCAACTGCAGGAAGAGTTATTGAAGCAGTATGCAGTAGAGAAAAAATTGACTAGTGATGCAGAAGAAAGCAAGGACTTAGATAAAACCGTAAAAGAACAGATGACTGAAATAGAGAAGCAAATAAAAGCAGCACCGCCAGCTGAGGGTGAAAAAGAAGGCGAAGTGACGCTGGAGAAGAAATTAGAAGATGCTGGTATAGAAAAGAAGCAACTAGAGTCGTTCTTAAAGCAAAGCAAGCAAGTGGTTAACCAGTTGGAGAAAGAGGCAAAAGGAGAAGAGCGGGAAATGATCAAGCTGCAACATATCTTGATCTCTACCCAGCAGCCGATCCCAGATGAGAAAGATAAAGAAAAAGAGCCGAAACCTCGTTCTGATAAAGAAGCGAAAGCAATCGCCGCTGACATTAAGAAACAATTAGATGAAGGGGCCGACTTTGCGAAATTGGCTAAAGAAAAATCAGACGATCCAGGGTCAGCAGCTCAAGGTGGCGAGCTTTCAGGAACAGCGGATAGCTGGGTTCCTCAGTTCTCAGAAGCAGCACAAAAACAAGAACTGAACAAAGTAGGAGAGTTGGTTAAGACCGACTATGGTTACCACATTATTAAAGTGTTGGAGCGGAATAAAAGGGCTTACTCTGAATTAGATCAAGCTGCGCAAGATTCCATTTTGCAGGAGACGTTCGGTAAACATATGGAAAAGATGAAGTTGAAAGATCTTAAGTTACCTGATTTTGAAAAAGAAGCAGAGAAGAATAAGTCAACTGAGGGTGAATCGAAAGAAGAGCAGCCAGAGAAAGAAAAAGAGGAGAAGTAGGATCGAAGAGCGGGGCAGATGCCTCGCTCTTTTTATGGTTGTTCTTTTTGTTATAAAATGGTAAATAGATGCCAACGCATAATATACTGGTAGTGGATGAATACTATGGTCGTATTTCAAAACGGCGTATAGCCTAGGTCTGATAAACGATATTCGATATAGAAAGTGAGGCATCATGATTGATGAAAGCGACTGGTATCGTGCGCCGGATCGATGATTTGGGACGAGTAGTAATCCCGAAAGAGATTCGGCGAACGCTTCGTATTCGGGAAGGTGACCCGCTGGAGATTTTTGTAGATCGCGATGGGGAAGTAATTTTGAAGAAGTATTCTCCGATCGGGGAGCTGGGAGATTTTGCGCAGGAGTATGCAGAATCGATTTATGAAAGCTTACAACATTTTGTTCTCATATGTGATCGTGATCATGTCATTGCCGTGGCGGGTATTTCGAAAAAAGAGTACCTGGATAAACCAGTAGGTGAACTGACGGAAGATTGTATGGAGCAAAGAAAGAAAGTGGTTGAAAATTCTCCTGCGGAAGGAAAAATCATTCGCGATCTTGAAGAATCTTATCAATCTTATGTGATCGTCCCTATTGTATCCGGGGGAGATCCGATCGGGGCAGTCGTCATCCTCTCAAAAGAAGGGGACAAACAGATGGGCGAGTTGGAAGAGAAGGTAGGAATGACGGCGGCTGCTTTTCTGGGGAAACAGATGGAGCAATAATATCACCTGTACATGGAAAGCAGGCTCAGCACAGCCTGCTTTTTTATTTTTGTCTACCCAGTATAGATGGATGTATCGCAGGAGCGTTTACTTTCTTCTCGTCGTCTGTGTATAATGGGATTTATTGCTGTAAGAAGAGGAGAAACGAAAGATGGGGAGAACAGAAACCTCCTTCGTTAAGGGGGCTTTTATTTTAGCGATTGCCGCCTTTATCAGTAAATTATTAGGTGCGTTATATCGAATTCCATATCAAAATTTAACAGGGGATACAGGTATGTTTGTCTATCAACAGGTGTATCCCTTGTATAGCATATTATTTATTTTTGCTACCGCCGGATTCCCGGTGGCAATTTCAAAAATGGTTTCAGAAAAGTTCGCATGGGGGCAAGAGGAAGAGGCATATGCTATTTATCGTCTTTCGCTTGTACTTCTTGCTATCTTCGGGGTAATCACCTTTCTGCTGCTCTACGCAGGCGCCCCGTATATTTCCACTTGGATGGGGAGCAAAGAGATGCTTACGCTGCCGATTCGCGCGGCTGCATGGGCATTATTAGTGTTACCCGTGTTAGCAGCAATGCGTGGCTACTCTCAAGGGCAAGAAAATATGACTCCAACCGCGGTTTCACAGGTGATAGAACAACTTGTGAGGGTGATGGTTATCTTACTGCTCTCGTGGTGGATGATGGACAATGGTTACGGAGTCGTGTATGCAGGGGCAGGAGCATTATTTGCTCCTTTCATCGGTGCATCTTGTGCTCTGTTGCTTTTGGGATGGATGCGAACCCGAACGGGAGAGCGTCTTCGTTTACAGGGATGGAAACATCAACTTCGTATCAATGGATCGTTTTCACGACGTCGTGTCGCTCGTGAATTGGTGCAGCTATCGCTCCCTATCTGTCTTGGATCGCTGGCACTTCCTTTGTATGGTGTCATTGATTCCTTTACTGTTGCCAATTTCTTAATATATAGTGGGTGGGAACCGGCGCAAGCGATAGCAGTAAAAGGGGTTTTTGATCGCGGGCAACCATTGATTCAATTTGGTTCATTTTTTGCGGGGGCACTGGCGCTATCAGTTGTTCCAGCCGTTGCAAAAGCACGTGCGGAAGGCGAAGGGAAACGAGCAGAGGGTGCAGGCAGAACAGCGATGCGTCTTACGATGATGCTAGGATTACCGGCGGCAGTAGGGTTGTCACTGGTGGCACAACCGGTGAATGTGATGTTGTATGAAAATAGAGAAGGATCTTTGGCATTGGGCATTCTTTCTTTCTCCATTATACTGGCCGCCTTAACGATGGTTTCGACGGCCATCCTTCAGGGTTACGGTGAGGTAAGGCGTCCCGCGTGGTATCTGTTAGTGGGAGTAGGGTCTAAAGTGATCCTAAACTTTTTCCTTGTACCGTTATGGGGAATTGAGGGAGCAGCGGTTGCAACCATATTAGGATATGGAGTGACAACAGTACTAAACCTACGATGGTTAGGGAGAGCGGTACAAGCCCCTGTATTTGATTGGGGAGAAAAGAAGAAAGGGATATTGCTTGCACTGTCAGCTATGATTGTTGTGGTGGGGGTAGTCGTTCTAGGAGGGGATATGCTGGTAGCAGATGCATCCAATCGACTGGGGATGTCATTAATTTCACTGGTGGCTGTGTTCTCTGGTGCTCTTATCTACCCATTCGTGTTGTTCCGTTGTAAGGCGATTACACGAGCTGATTTGCTACGGCTATCGGCTGGGAAACAAGAACGCCTCCTTCCACGTCTGGAAAAGTGGGGTCTTATAGAGAAAGAAAATGAAAAGAACAGTGATGGTTCATTATAGGATGAAGAGGGAGGGAATAGCATGATCGCTAAAGTTACGATAGTAGGTCTTGGCTCTGGAGATGAACATGATTTGAGTTTAGCCATGTTTCGGCGGTTGCAACAAGCAGATACCGTTTACGTACGAACGGCGGATCACCCTATTACAGCATGGTTACAAATGGAAGGTATCTCGATGCAAGCGCTGGATGAAGTTTATGAGAAGCATGATGATTTCGCTTCGGTTTATCAGGAGATTGCGGATCTCTTGATGAAGAAAGCGAATGATGAGAAGGCAGAGGTGATATACGCTGTGCCGGGTCATCCTATGGTAGCGGAGCAGAGTGTACAACTTTTGCTGCAACAAGGAGATCAGCATGGAGTTCAAGTAGAAGTGGTTGGGGGTCATAGCTTCCTTGATGCTGCCTTTGCTCGTCTACAGTTTGATCCGATCGAAGGATTTCAGATGTTGGATGCGTCCCACCTGGAGAGTGAACGGATTGATCCTGCTTTGCATCAAATCTTTTGTCAAGTGTACGATGGGCTGACAGCTTCGGAAGTGAAGCTATCGTTAATGGAACATATGCCAGATGATACAGTGGTTCAAGTGGCATCTAGTTTAGGGATAGAGGGTGAGGAAAGGATTTTAACGGTCCCCTTGTATGAATTAGATCGTATTGATTCATGGGATAATCGCACGATTATTTATGTAGCTCCGCAGCGAAATGAACAGGTATTATATCGTAGGTTTGACTTTTTAACGGCTGTGATTGCACACTTGCGAGGACCAGATGGGTGTCCATGGGATCAAGAGCAGACACACGAAAGTTTACGCCCGTACTTATTGGAGGAAGCATACGAATTCCTCGAAGCCATTGCAGAGGATGATCCAGAGCAGATGGCAGATGAGTTAGGGGATGTTTTGTTACAAGTGCTGCTACACGCTCAGATCGGTGCAGAGGAAGGCACGTTTGATATCGGTGATGTGATAGAATGCTTATCAGCCAAAATGATTCGTCGCCATCCCCATGTGTTTGCGGAAGGTGAAGCTAAAAATGCCGACGAGGTACTGTACAATTGGGAGCAGTTGAAGCAAGCGGAGAAAGAAGGGGTTGAAAAGAAAGAATCCTCACTTCTAGATGGGATTCCGAAAACATTCCCAGCGATTCAGCGTGCACTAAAACTACATAAACGAATGGCAAAAGTAGGGTTTGATTGGGATAGCGCGGATGAGATCCGACCGAAGCTGCTGGAGGAATTGGACGAGCTATATGAAGCTGAGGGGGAAGAGGAGCAGGAGAAAGAGATGGGCGATCTCTTGTTTGTCGTTCTAGCCATCGCACATCATTTAGGTGTAGATGCGGAACAAGCCTTATTATCCACTTGTCGTAAGGTAACTTATCGCTTTGCTCATATTGAACAGCAAGCAAAAGAGGAAGATATTGATTTGTCAGATGCTTCCATAGCACAGATGGATCAATGGTGGGATGAAGCGAAAGCACAGGAGTAACGGGTAGGGGCAGGGATTTCTCGTTCTATCTCGAAACTTATAGACAATCGCTCTACTAGACGTAGGTTTTGTATAAAGTTAGCTTAAACAGAAAAGAAAAGGTGAAGTGAAGATGCGGTTAGACAAGTATTTAAAGGTTTCTCGCCTCATTAAAAGGCGGACGCTAGCAAAAGAAGTGTGTGACAAAGGTCGAGTCGAAGTGAATGGAAAGCAGGCTAAGGCTGGTGTTGATGTGCGGATTGGCGATGAAATCCGCATCCGTTTTGGACACAAACGGATTACGATCCGCGTTGAATCCTTGCAGGAAAAGGTAAGGAAAGAGGAATCCCCTACCTTATATACGCTCTTACACGAAGAAAATATCGCTTCGTCATAGAATGTACGCTTGATCAGTTCTATCTCCATCCCCTTGTCCATATGATAAGAGCAAAAGGAGGGACAAGGGATGGAAGAAGAAATCTATGTGAGTAGTAGTAGCCGACACGAGATTGCGATGGTAAACAGAAACACCTTGGAAGTTACGGGTGTGACCAGTGTAGAGAGCTTTGATAGTGAGGAGTTTCTCCTAAATACAGAGTATGGCTATCTAGGGATTCGTGGCGACGAGCTGCATATTAAAAATCTAGATTTAGCCGAGGGAAGTGTATCGATTGAGGGGAACTTCTACGAAATGAGCTACCTTGATGATGGAATGGCACGCTCAGAGAAAGTGAAAGGTATGTTTGGAAGGTTATTCCGGTGACACTATCCACACAGTGGATCACGCTCTTATGCATGATCGGTTCGGGTTGGATGATGGGTGTGATCTGGGATGGATATCGGGTATTAATCCACCGCTTCTCGTTACGAGGATGGACGATCACGGTCGTGGATATTATGTATTGGCTCGTCTGTGTATCCCTTGTTTTTAGTCTCCTCTTTTATAGTAATTGGGGGCAGTTGCGCGTCTATGTGTTTGTGGCTGTGATCGGAGGGTATACAATCTATCAATACTGGTTTAGCGCGACTGCGTTTCATGTGATGAAGCGAACCTTTGCCATGATCGAGCTGATTTTTTATCAGTTTGTGCGTATGCTGGTCATGGTGATCGGTGGCCCGATATATTGGCTGTGGGTATTGGTTGTTTCTCTGTTGTCCTGGTTATGGCGCCTGGCTCGCTCCATTGCGACTATTGTGTGGCGCTTGTTGTCACCGTTACTCAGGTGGATGGCGAGTCCACTCGCTCCACTTATCCGCTGGTTGAATAGGATGGCGCGTCTAGCGTGGGGGAGGGTGAAGAGGATGAGAGACTGGTTATTTTCAAAAAGGTAAAGGGTGATGGTATTGAAACGTTCACAACATCCAGATGAACCCCATATCGTCTCGTTCGAGACACGTCGCTCTTCGGAAGAGCCTGCTGCGAAAAAGCCGCAGGCCAAGAAGCGTGTGCTAGCCCCGGGGGTTAAACGTCGCCGCCGTCTCTGGTTAGCTATCATGGTGGTTTTTATTCTGTGGAGCGGTGGAGAAATCATCTATCAATCGTTTAAAGTACAGGCAAAAGAGCAAGAGTATGCAAAGGTGGAAGAAGAGTTTGCCCAGTTGAAAGCGGAACGAAAAAAGTTAGAAAAAGAAGTGGAACGCTTACAGACGGATGAGTATATGATGTATCTCGCACGAAAGTTTGGTTACAAACTGCCAGGGGAAGAAACATATGCGGAACCAGAACGGTAAGGACGAGTAAACCGACTGTTTGGTTATAGGACAAGCAGCCGGTTTTATTTGTGTGTATGTGAGGATATAATGATAGAAAAAAACTCGCGTTTTTCCTTGACTTGTTCTCTACATTCTGTGTATAATAGTCCTTGTGACACAGACGGCGCGGGGTGGAGCAGTTGGTAGCTCGTTGGGCTCATAACCCAAAGGTCGCAGGTTCAAGTCCTGCCCCCGCAACCAAAACCGAGTAAGAGGATCACTTCTTACTATTCTTATGGCGGCGTAGCTCAACTGGTTAGAGCGTACGGTTCATACCCGTGAGGCTAGGGGTTCGAGTCCCTTCGCCGCTACCATAGGAAGCAAGGGGAAGGCGTGGGGCAACCTTCGTACTGCGAGGGTATTTGCTAGCGCCTTCTTTTTCATATTCATGACGAGGGGTAGGAGGTATTGTGGATGTTACGATTAAAAAGATTAAGTTTACAACTATTAATAAAACATACACAGAAGAAGTACGGGATTGGCGTGGCCGACACTGCTTCGCAACGCAATATCCTAATCCGGATGGTAAACGGATCTTCCTCACCTATTACTTTGTAAAAAAAGGATATACGATTTCAAAAGTGTTTGATCGCACTGGTAAATTTCTGTATTTTTATTGCGATGTCATGGATATGAGACAAACAAGTCGTTTACGCTATGTGATGGTGGATTTGTTATTAGACCTCATCATATATCCGGATGGGCGTTATCATGTGATCGATATCGATGAGTTTGCTGTTTCAATCGAGAAGGGGCAATTGAAAAAAAGGCAGCAGGTACACGCATTAAAGACATTACATAAGATGATTCAGTTACATATGAAGCGCGCACTTATACCAGTAGATTTACATAAAATCCAAATGCATCCACTAGGTCCGTCGCCATCAGAGTGATATACAGCATGGGATTCCTAATGTTACTGTCGACTCGTGCATAGGTGAAGAAGGGCCTATGCCGTGTATAACCCTAGTGTTCTTCTGAATATCGCCCCGTTCCGTAGGGAATCGGGTCTTTTTTTGTGTGTGGATAAAAAGAAATATGAGAGGAAAGTATGGGAGATCTTCGAAACTTTTGTCGTTTTCTTCCCCTTTCTATAGCGCCTCGACAAGGTCATACAGGGAAGCCGCTCATATGTGTACGAACTTAGGGGAGCGCATGTTTGTACTTGGGATAAAGACAAAGAAGCAAATACGCGTAACAACAAGGAGAAACGACGCTTTATAAATTGTCGGAAGATTTTTTTAATAACACAGGCATTACGACAAACTTATCTATATGCCCCCGTTATAATGAGTGGCACACCGAAAAAAAACGGGGGTGCCGAAAAATTATGATGAGTATGACTCAATGGCTAGAGAGAATCGGTTTTAGTTCTAACGGTGAAGTTGTGATGGCGAGTAAGTGGAGACGGGGAAGTGGACTTTGGATGCGGCAATGGATGTACTCATGGAATGTACCGATGTTGCTGATGGGCTTCTTGTTGGGAAGAGCGATGATTATGGATGTGGTTTCTCCTTTTGCCGTCGCTTTTGTGGCAGTACTCTTTCACGTAGGGACACGCTTTTGGCCGTTGGCTATGCTCGCCTGTATGGGAGGGGCGCTTACTTACTCAATAGAGCATGCGGGTTGGATGACAGGATTACTTCTTACTCTGGTAGGGGTACAAAAGGGGTTGATGCTGATAGGGCGGGGACGCATCAATGACTTGCCACTGGTGGTCATTGTTGCAACAAGTGCGGCTCATGTATTGATGCTTTCGCTAGAAGGTTGGACAAGCTATAGTGCGCTGCTGGCCATGGCGGATGTGCTTCTAAGTGTGATTCTCACCTTAATTTTTTTGCAATCATTACCCTTCTTTACAGCGCGTAGGAGACAGATGAAACTACGCAATGAAGAGATGATCAGCTTAGTGATTCTTGTTAGCTCTGTACTGACAGGGGCGATGGCATGGGAATGGCAAGGGATATCTGTGGCCCATATTTTAGCACAGTACATGATCTTGATATTGGCACTTGTGGGAGGTGCGATGGTTGGGGCGGCAGTAGGGGTGGTTGCGGGAACGATATTGTGTTTATCCCAACCACAAGCTGTATATCAGATTAGTCTCTTAGCGTTTGCGGGAATGCTAGCAGGTTTATTTAAAGAAGGGAAGAGGTGGGGGGTGGCCCTCGGATTTATATTAGGTAGTTCTATGCTTGCTCTGTACGGGACTGGAGCGACGGAGGTGTGGCTCTCTTTACTTGAGACCGGGGTGGCTGTCTCGCTCTTTTTGCTGACACCTACATCTGTACTACAGAGATTGCGGAAGATGGTTCCTGGTACAGAAGAGTATCAGCAGACTCAGCAAGATTATGCGCGGCGCTTGCGGGATGTCACCTCTGCCAAGATTGAACAGTTAACTGAGCTATTTCAAGAATTAGCAGATCGGTTTCGAGAGGATGGAGGGGAATTTCGAAAACAGGATGAGGCATACATGAATCGTTTTATCTCAGCTACAGTGGATCAAACATGTCGCACCTGTCACAAGTTTGAGCAGTGTTGGGAGAAACAATTTATGAAAAGTTATCAAGGGATGTCAGATCTGATGGCGATGGTGGAAGTGGGAGGGGATCAACGCATAAAGGTTCCATGGTTTTGGGCAGAGCACTGCGTTAAAGCGCAAAAGGTGGTGGATTCAGTGCAGGAGCGCTACAACCTGTATGAACGGGACATGCAGTGGTGGGAGCGATTGAAGGAATCCAACCGCTTGGTCTCCGATCAGTTGAGCGGGGTAGCGGAAGTGATGAAAGACTTCTCATGTGAAATCAAACAGGAGACACAAGTGCTGACCGCGCAAGAAGGTCATATACATCAAGCGTTAGAAGAGTTAGGTTTATCTATTCAACAAGTGGAAGTATTAAGCTTAGAGGAGGGGAAAGTGGAGATTGAGGTGATTTTGCCACATGGAGATGCTTTGGATGAGTGTCGTAAGTTGGTAGCACCGTTGTTGACTGAAATTGTGGGCGAGCCGATTGCTGTTCATCGCAAAGTGGTACAGGGGCGTTCTGCAGGGGCGGTTATTACATTGGGATCAGCACAACGCTATGAAGTGAAAACGGGGGTGGCAGGAGCAGCCAAAGGAGGGCAATTTCTTTCTGGGGACAGTTATTGCTACCTCAACTTAGGAACAGGGAAGTATGCGGTGGCGGTGAGTGATGGGATGGGAAACGGTCATCGGGCTCAACAAGAGAGTAACGCAGCTCTTCAGTTGTTACGCCGTCTTTTGACCGCAGGGATGAATGAACAAAAAGCAGTGAAGACAGTAAATTCCATGCTTAATTTACGCTCTCTCGATGAGGTGTATGCAACGGTTGATTTAGCAGTAGTCGATCTTAATACTGCAGATGCACGTTTTTTAAAGAGTGGGGGTACTCCTGGATTTATTAAACGCGGTCGTGAGGTCCATAAGGTGGAGGCGGAGAATTTGCCAGTAGGGATTATCCAGGATATCGAAGTAGATCCAGTGCAAGCGGAGCTGGAGCCGGGTGATTTAATCATTATGATGACGGATGGCATCTACGATGCACCGCATCATGCAGCTAATAAAGAAGCATTTATGAAAAGGTTGATTGCGGAAATTGAAACGAAGGATCCACAAGGGTTTGCTGACTGTTTGTTGGAAAAAGTGATTCGTTATCACAAAGGGGAGATTGAAGACGATATGACAGTGATCGTCGCTCGCGTCCAGCGCCATACCCCAGAGTGGACAACCATTCGTTTGCCGGGGGTGGGACCAGTTGAACGGCCACAAGCAGGTTGAACAAATAAGTGGGGGATGTAGTATCGAGAAAGGAGTGGAGCGAAAGAGAAAGCTGTTACATCTTTATGACCGATGTGTGCAAAGTTGATTTTTCAAAGAAAAGTAAGATACAATGTGGAAAATCTATCGGCTACCTGAGGGGTTCTCCCCTCAGGTTTCGTACTAGAGAGAAGGGAGTTGGGGGAAGATGGTAAGAGATGTGGTTGCACAGCAGATTGAAGTTCACGACTGGATTGATGAAGGCGAACTCATCTTGGTCGCTGTGTCGGGTGGGGCCGATTCGATGGCGTTGCTACACATCCTTCATACCCTTTCCCCACGTTTTTCCTGCAGGTTATTAGCGGTACATATTGATCACCAATTGCGTGGAAGTGAAAGTGATGAGGATGCAAACTATGTATTAGAACAGTGTAAGCGCTGGGGGATTGACTGCCACACGGAGAAAATTTCTGTAAGGGATGTGTTAGCGACAGAGAAAGGGAACCTGCAAGATACTGCACGTCAACTTCGCTATGAAGCATTCGTCAAGATTGCCAAACAGACTGGGGCAACGAAGCTGGCTGTTGCTCATCACGCCGATGATCAAGTAGAGACGATCATTATGCGGCTGTTGCGAGGGACGGGTGTAGCAGGGCTACAAGGTATTCCAGTGACTCGATCATTACCTCCGGTCACGGTGATACGGCCATTATTAGGGGTGGAGCGCTCACACATCGAGCAATATTGTGAGCAAGAGGGAATAATGCCCCGTCAGGATTCTAGCAATCAATCGCTAAAATATACACGCAACCGAATCCGGCAACAAGTGGTGCCATTGCTGCAACAGATGGAACCTCGTGTAAAAGAGCATCTGATCTCGTTAGCAGAAATGGTATCTAAGGAGGAGGAAGCGTGGAGATTATATGTGGAGCAAGCAAAAAAAGACGTTGTTGTAACGGAAGAAGCAGGACGGGTGGTTCTTGCGTGTGAACAACTGCTCTTGTTGCCACTCGCTTTACAACGAAGGTTGATTAAACTAATATTAAAATGTCTATCCTCTTCTACAGAGCAGGAAGAGACATTTACAGCAATTACACAAACCCTGTACCTAGCTCAACATGCAGAGCCATCTGTTTCAGTAGATCTCGCTGGTGGGGTGGTTGCTCGTCGTCAATATCAGCTTCTGGTGATTGAGATGAAAAAGCAAGCACCACAAAGAGAGTCAGTAGAAAGTGTAGTACGTATTCCTATTCCAGGTACGATCAAGCTCCCTACTTTTGCAGGCGAACTGACAGTGATTATTACAGAAAAGAAGATAGAATCACTACAAAACACTAGCTCTTACTATGCTGTTTTTGATCGCGCTTATTTGCGGGAGCCCGTCGTGGTAAGAAGCCGACGGACAGGTGATCGGATGCGTCCGTGGGGAGTAAACGGCACAAAGAAAGTAAAAGATATGTTGATTGATGCCAAGATCCCGGTAACGATACGTGATCGCGTACCTATCGTCTGCCATGGGGAAACAATTATCTGGATTCCAGGGGTACGTCGCTCCGATTGGGCGCCCGTTACGACGCTCAGCGATGAGTTAGTAATGCTCATATGGGAAGAAGAAGCACATGTTTAATTTTTGTGTGGAGAAGGAAAGAGATTACATACACTCAGGAGGTTCTTATGCACGACAACATTAAGGAAGTGTTATTTAGCGAGCAAGATATCGCCCGTGCGGTGCAACAGCTCGGTGAGCAGCTCACTGCTGATTATAAAGGTTTAAATCCACTGTGTATCTGCGTTTTGAAAGGTGCCGCTCCCTTCATGGCGGACTTGGTGCGCGCGATGGATATTGAACTGGAAATGGATTTCATGGATGTATCCAGCTACGGTGCATCTACCAAATCATCCGGTGTGGTCAAAATCATTAAAGATCTTGACGCGAGTGTAGAGGGGCGTCATGTTCTCGTAATGGAAGATATTATTGACACAGGACTTACTTTAAGTCACCTCATCGATCTTCTGCATCATCGCAACGCGGAAACGATTAAAGTGGTTACCTTGCTCGATAAACCGACACATCGTTCGGTCAATTTAAAACCAGATTATTACGGCTTTGATTGTCCGGATGAGTTTGTTGTGGGATATGGGCTAGACTATAGTGAACATTATCGTAATTTACCTTATATCGGTGTGTTAAAAGAGGAAGTATATCAAGCGTGATGCAAGTTGTGAGCTTGTAAGCCACTATGGTACAATTAATAATAGGGTAATCTGAGAGGAGGTCAAGGATGAAAGGCATCTTTCGGAACGTCGCTTTTTTTATAATAATCATCCTTGTCGCCGTTGCAGTCATCAGTATGGTGTCTGGAAATGGAACGGAGACAGAAAACATTGGGTATACGGAGTACCAGGATAAATTAAACGCTAATCAGGTGGAAAGTGTAACCGTTCGTCCTGAAAGCGGAACATACTACATCGAGGGAAAATATACGGGGAAAGAGGAGAAATCCTTTATTACAACAGCCCCTATGCTTGATGAAGTCATTCTTCAACTAAGTGATAAGAACGTTAAAATCAATATGGAAGAAGAACAAGGTGACTCCTTATGGTTCGCCTTTTTAACCTCGATACTGCCAATCGCTTTGATCGTTCTCTTCTTTTTCTTCATGATGAATCAGGCGCAGGGTGGCGGCAACCGAGTAATGAACTTCGGGAAAAGTAAAGCTAAACTGTATAACGATGAGAAGAAAAAAGTAACGTTTAGCGATGTCGCCGGAGCTGATGAAGAGAAGGCGGAACTCGTCGAAGTAGTTGATTTCCTTAAGGACCCACGTAAGTTTGCCACTGTGGGTGCACGAATTCCGAAAGGTGTATTGCTCTCTGGACCTCCCGGAACGGGGAAAACATTGCTTGCTCGTGCAGTAGCAGGTGAAGCAGGGGTACCTTTCTTCAGCATTTCTGGTTCGGATTTTGTGGAAATGTTTGTAGGTGTCGGAGCTTCTCGTGTGCGTGACTTGTTTGAGACCGCAAAGAAAAATGCACCCTGTATCATCTTTATTGATGAAATTGATGCAGTCGGTCGGCAACGTGGTGCAGGTCTGGGTGGCGGACATGATGAACGTGAACAAACTCTTAACCAATTACTCGTAGAGATGGATGGTTTTGGTGCCAACGAAGGAATTATTATGATGGCGGCAACGAACCGGCCAGATATCTTAGATCCTGCACTTCTACGTCCGGGTCGTTTTGATCGCCAAATTATCGTAAACCGTCCAGATGTAAAAGGACGTGAAGCGGTATTGCGCGTACATGCACGCAACAAACCGTTGGAAGAGGATATGAGACTAGATATTATCGCTCAGCGGACAACAGGCTTTACAGGTGCAGATTTGGAAAACTTGTTGAACGAAGCGGCACTATTAGCAGCAAGGCGCAATAAGAAGATGATTTCCATGGCTGAAGTGGATGAAGCGATTGATCGAGTGATTGCTGGTCCAGAAAAGAAAAGCCGCGTTATCAGTGAGAAGGAAAAGAAAACTGTCGCATATCACGAAGGTGGACATGCGGTGGTGGGGTACTTCTTAGAACATGCGGATACAGTACATAAGGTAACGGTCGTACCGCGCGGACAAGCGGGTGGATATGTCGTTATGCTTCCGAAAGAAGATCGCTTCCTCATGACGAAAAACGAATTGTTGGATCGTGTGACAGGGCTACTCGGTGGTCGAGTAGCGGAGGAGATTATTTTTGGGGAAATTAGTACCGGTGCGCACAATGATTTTGAGAAGGCAACCCAGATCATTCGTAGTATGATTACTGAGTATGGGATGAGTGAACGTTTAGGACCGATGCAGTTTGGTCGCTCACAAGGCGGGCAAGTATTCCTCGGTCGTGATATTGGGAACGAGCCTAATTACAGTGATGCGATTGCATACGAGATTGATCAAGAGATGCAAGATATGATGCGTCAATGCTATGATCGCGCGAAAAACTTGCTTATTGAAAAGCGGGAGCTCTTAGATCTACTAGGACAAACCTTGCTCGTAAAAGAAACCTTGGATGCAGAAGAGATCGAACAGTTGATGGAGAAGGGCAAATTAGGGGATCCAGAACTGGACGAAAAAATCCGCGTCAATATTCAAGGTAACAAGAATGACGAGCGTAATGAAGAGATTGATGTGACCAAGAAGTCTGATGACGAAGAAGTATAAGCGCACAGGCAAAGTTCACGAGTAACCTAGCAGAGCAAAAAGAAGGGGTTGTTCTCAAAAGCCTTGCACACAAAGGCGGAGAGCAACCCCCTTCTTATGTGATGATGGGAAGGGTGGTGAGTCTATGCTGTTATTGATGGATGTGGGCAATACCCATATTGTTATCGGTGTAGTGGAAGGCGAGGAAATGATTTACCAGTGGCGTATCCATACCGATCGTGATAAAACAGAAGATGAATATGGTATGTTAATTCATAATCTTTTCTATCAACAAGGATTGTCAGCAGCCCATTTTGGGGGCGTCGTACTTTCGTCTGTGGTTCCACCGTTGACACATGTTCTGACGATGATGGCTGAAAAGTATGTTGGAATGACTCCCCTAGTGGTTGGCCCCGGAGTGAAGACGGGACTAAATATCCAATATGAGAATCCACGTGAAGTAGGGGCGGATCGGATTGCGAACGCCGTAGCAGCCATTGAACTATACGGTGCTCCTGTTATTGTGGTTGACTTTGGTACAGCAACTACCTTTTGTTTTATTGACGAGCGTGGACATTACATTGGGGGAGCGATTACACCGGGGGTAAATATTTCGACCGAGGCCCTATATCGTTCAGCAGCACAGTTGACGCGTGTTCAAATTGTAAAACCGGAAAGCGTAGTGGGTCGGAATACGATTAAGGCGGTACAAGCGGGGATTTTTTATGGATATGTGGGTGTGGTAGATGGTGTGGTCTCACGTATGAAGAAAGAGCTAACTGTAAAACCTACAGTGGTTGCTACGGGTGGGTTAGCGGAACTGATTTGCGATGAGACCAAAACCATTGATGTGATCCATTCCAGCCTGACGTTAGTTGGATTGCGTTTAATTTATGAACGAAATAGAGAAGGAATGGTATATCATAAAGACAAGTAGAGCAAGGGTATTGAAGATGTATAGCGGGCTACAGAGGAAAGTGGGGGAAAAAAGTGTCGAGTAATCCTAATTTGTATCAACAACGAGGGGGAGAAGCGTTTGTTGGTCCACTCGTGAAGGAGTTTCACGAACGTTTGTTGCAAGATCCGAAAGTGAAATACTTATATCAAGGCATTGATATGGATATGTTAGCAAAAAGACAAGCTCTTTTTATCGGTTTTGTTTTAGGTGGACCGCCACCGCAGGGGGGCTTTAAAGAGGATTATGGCCCGCTCAATGCAGGTGATGAGCAGTTCGAAATTACAATCCGGCATCTGACCCGAGTATTACGTGATCACGATGTGGATCTCGATCATCGGGTGAAGGTGGAAGCATTTTTGCGTTCAGTAAAGCCATTTATCGTTCGCAACTAACAGTGAGAACTAGAGGAAACCCCCGTCTTGTGGGGGTTTTCATTTACGATGAGAGGTGTCTATATGGAGGATTACGGCATAAGAGTGACAGCAGCGGATGGGCAGATTCGTGGCTTTGCGGTGCAAGTGACCGGGATATTAAATGAATTACACCGTCGTCATCATACGTATCCAATTGCTAGTGCTGCGCTTGGTCGCACGCTATCAGTAGGGGCGATGATGGGAATGATGTTAAAAGATGAGCGGCATCAGCTTACGATACAGATTCAAGGAGACGGTCCATTAGGTCCTGTCGTGGTCGATGCAGATGCAAGTGGTCATGTACGTGGCTATGTACAAAATTCGGACGTGGAACTTCCCCCTAATGCAGCGGGGAAACTAAATGTAGGTGCAGGTATTGGTCAAGGAATGATTCATGTGATAAAGGATCTTGGATTAAAAGATCCTTATCGTGGTAGCAGCCCTATCCAGAGTGGAGAGATTGGGGACGATTTCTCTTACTACTTCACCATGTCAGAACAGATCCCCTCTGCAGTCGGAGTAGGTGTGTTGGTTGATACGGACGCAAGTATCCGTACGGCTGGTGGGTTTCTCATTCAAGTAATGCCAGGTGCAGATGAGCAAATGGTGGAACAAGTGGAGCAGCAAATTCATACGATGCCAGCAGTAACAAAAGCGATGGATGAAGGCGCGACTCCTGAAGATCTCCTGCAAATGTTATTGGGCGACTCGATGAAGGTGTTGGATAAAACTCCCCTTCATTTTCACTGCAAGTGTTCGTACGAGCGTATTCGAACGATGCTACAAAAACTTGGCGCAGAAGAGATTAGAGCAATTATTGAGGAACAGGGAAGTGCGGAAGTGATTTGTCATTTTTGTAATGAGCCGTATCAGCTAAGTAAGGAAGAGCTTGAATCGTTGTTACCTGAATAAGGAAAAAATTAATTGACATCGTCTAACTCAACTGGTATGATGATTGCAATTAAATGTCGAGTTAACAGCTAGGAATAGGAGGCTATAACTATGCGTGTGGGCCAAGATATTTTGCAACTCATCGGACATACCCCGATTGTTCGTCTGAATCGCATCGTGGGGAAAGCAGATGCTGATATCTATCTAAAACTGGAAGCGTTTAATCCAGGTGGATCAGTCAAAGATCGGATTGCTCTGTCTATGATAGAAGTAGCGGAGAAGGAAGGGAAAATTAATCCTGGAGACACCATCCTGGAGCCGACCAGTGGAAATACCGGTGTTGGGTTAGCGATGGTGGCGGCGGCGAAAGGATATCGCGCACTGTTGGTGATGCCAGATACGATGAGTGTGGAACGACGCAATCTCTTACGTGCGTATGGTGCAGAACTTGTTCTCACCCCAGGAGCGGAAGGGATGAAAGGAGCGATTGCGAAAGCGACTCAGATCGCAGACGCAAACCCCACATATTTTGTGCCGCAACAATTTGAAAATGCAGCCAATGTAAAAATTCATCGGGAGACAACGGCAGTGGAAATACTGCAGCAGATGGAAGGTTCTCTCGATGCATTTGTAGCAGGGATCGGAACAGGCGGTACGATCACTGGTGTAGGCGAAGTGCTAAAAGAGAAACTGCCTACAGTGCAACTGATCGCCGTCGAGCCGCAAGATTCCCCTGTCTTGTCTGGGGGAGAGCCAGGTCCCCATAAAATTCAAGGAATCGGAGCTGGCTTTGTACCTGGTATTCTTAAAACTGATTTATATGATGAAGTGATGACCGTCTCCAATGAAGAGGCGATTCAATATGGTCGCCGCCTGGCACGGGAAGAAGGCATTTTATGTGGGATTTCAACGGGAGCAGCCGTTGCGGTCGCCATGCGGATGGCTCGCCGCTTAGGCACGGGCAAGAAAGTGTTGGCAGTAGCTCCAAGCACAGGAGAACGGTATCTATCGACAGTGTTGTATCAATTTGAAGAAGAGTAAGTTACAACATAGGCTCAACCCTCTATCTCATGAATGTGGATAGAGGGTTTCGTTTATATAGTTAGACGAGAGCAGGAGTGCTCAGGTTAGATAGAGAATGATGGAGCATATACTAAAAATATAGGAGTGATCGCAATGGAAAAAGCAACGTTTGGCGCAGGCTGTTTTTGGGGCGTAGAAGAGCTGTTCCGACAGTTGCCTGGTGTTAAAGATACAGCTGTTGGCTATATGGGCGGAGAGAAAGATAACCCTACCTATGAAGAGGTGTGTAGTGATCGTACGGGTCATGCCGAAGTTGTGCAGATTAGTTTTGATCCGAATGAAGTAAAGTATAGTGAGTTGTTACATGTGTTTTGGGAAAACCATAACCCAACTACGAAGAATAGGCAGGGACCTGATATAGGAAGTCAGTATCGCTCCGCTGTTTTTACGCATAGCCCACACCAAGAAGAAGTGGCGCGGCAAGTAAAAGAGGAACTGCAGAAGTCGGGCAAGTATAAAAGTCCGATCGTAACAGAGATTACACCAGCAGCTCCTTTTTATCGTGCCGAAGAGTATCATCAGCGATACTTACACAAACGGGGGATGGGATCGTGCCATTTGTGAGGCACGCTTTATATTCTTGCCAGCAATCCTATCCTTTTCACCTCAACGGATATAGTGTACACTGATGGATAAATAAGAAGCAGGGCAAAGTAGGGTGAATATGATGATATTGATGATAGATAACTACGATTCTTTTACCTATAATCTAGTGCAATACTTGGGCGAAATGGGACAAGACTTACGTGTTGTGCGCAACGACGCTATCACAATCGCAGAAATTAAGGCGAACCCACCGGCGGCTATTGTTCTTTCCCCTGGCCCTGGTAATCCAGATGAAGCGGGAATCTGTTTGTCCGTGGTGAAAGAATTGGCAGGGGAGATTCCAATTTTAGGGGTGTGTCTAGGGCATCAAACCATTGCACAAGCATACGGTGGACATGTTGTGCGATCAGAAAGATTGATGCACGGCAAAACTTCACTTGTTCATCACGATAACAAAACGATGTATGAGGGAATTGCACAGCCCTTTGTCGCTACGCGCTACCATTCCCTCATAGTGGAGAAAGAGAGCCTCCCTGAGGAATTTGAGATTAGCGCTTTTACAGAGGAAGGCGAGATTATGGGGATTCGTCATCGAAATTTGCCCATCGAAGGGGTTCAATTTCATCCAGAATCCATATTAAGCGAAGCTGGTAAACAGTTACTGTCTCAATTCCTACGTTATTACGTGGTCCAGGATGGAACGCCTCTTTCTAGTGGAGTAACGGTTTAAAGTGGAGTGGATCTGGTTAAATGGTGAGATGGTTCCAGCGCAAGAAGCGACGGTTTCGGTGATGGACCATGGTTTCCTCTATGGAGTGGGTCTGTTCGAAACCCTACGGCTGTATGAGGGATATCCTTTTTTGTGGCGAGACCATCTTGAACGCCTGCAAGTAGGACTAAGACGCCTTCGGATCACCTCACCATATCAGGAAGAAGAATGGCGGCAGATTATAGCGAAAGTGTCGCAACAGAATAAACAAGCAGATGGTGTGATTCGTATTAGTGTGACAGGTGGAGCGGAGGGCGTTGGTCTCTCCGTCTCTTCTTATGCTACTCCGACGACAGTCGTCTTTATGCGCCCCTTACCTCAAACGGATGCGTCGTTGTATAAAGAGGGAAAGTGGTTACAGCCACTCTCTCTTCCCCGACAAGTACCGGCTGGCACAGAAAGTTTAAAGTCGCACAACTACCTTAATAGTGTTTTAGCACGGCAGGAGGTTCATGATTTTCCACAGGTGGAAGGGTTGATGTTAACCAAGGAAGGTTGGTTGGCAGAAGGAATTGTAAGCAATCTCTTTTTTGTAAAAGATGAAACGGTGTACACACCTACTACTGATCTGGGGATTCTTCCGGGTGTAACCCGCCACTTTGTGCTTACGCTAGCACAAAAGATTGGCTATAGCGTAGAAGAAGGCGCATATGGCTTGTCAAACCTGGCAGATGCAGATGAAATCTTCATTACCAATTCAGTTGTGGAGATCGTTCCGATTGCGGGAGTAGAGGGGATTGGGGAATTTCCAGTAGGTCCTGTCACCATGAAACTGCGCCAGCACTATCAACAGTGGACGATGCGATTACAAAGTACCCACTGCTTGTAAAAAAGGGTTAAGCATGGAGGAGGTTTTTACATGTCATTATCCGCTCAGGAAACGAGAAGATCAGGTAAGCGCCCACTTATGGCGGGCAGTTACTCACTTCCTATTCATGAGCGCACGGTCGTGATGGGCATACTAAATGTTACACCCGATTCCTTTTCCGATGGAGGGCGTTACGATCGCATGGAGCAAGCGTTGCGTCATGCACATCAGCTCGTGGCAGAAGGGGCAGATCTGCTCGACATCGGTGGGGAGTCGACTCGTCCGGATGCTACTCCCGTAGAGATGAATGAAGAGTTGGAACGGGTAATTCCAATTGTAGAACGATTAGCGCAGGAAGTAGATGTCCCACTTTCAGTGGATACGTATAAAGCGGAAGTGGCACGCCAAGCATTACAAGCAGGCGCACATCTGATTAACGATGTATGGGGATGTAAAAAGGATGAGCAGATGGCGGCGGTAATTGCGGAAGCAGGTGTGCCTGTGATCTTGATGCATAATCGTACGACGAGCAGGTATGAGGATTTGATCGCGGATCTATGTGCTGATCTACAGGAGAGTGTGCGAATCGCGGAAGCGGCAGGAATTGCGCAAGATAAGATCATACTCGATCCGGGTATTGGTTTTGCTAAAAGTGTAGAGGAAAATTTACATGTTATGCGAGATCTAGAGAAGATCGTCGCGCTGGGTTACCCCGTCTTGTTAGGAACATCCCGTAAGTCGATGATTGGACACACGCTACACCTTCCTGTGGAAGAACGAGTGGAGGGCACCGCCGCCACTGTTGCGTGGGGGATAAGCAAAGGCTGTTCACTAGTGCGTGTTCATGATGTGAAAGAGATGGTCCGGGTTACCAGGATGATTGATGCGATTCAAGCTGTAGCACAAGTATAGAAGGGATGGGATGTAATGGACACCATCTTTTTCGAGAAGATGGCTTTTTATGGCTACCACGGTGTATTTGCAGAAGAAAACAAATTGGGACAACGTTTTCTGGTTGATTTGGAGCTAGGGATTGACTTGAGAGCAGCGGCGGAAGCAGATGATTTGAAGCAGACAATTGACTATGCCAAAGTGTATTCAGTGGTAAAAGAAGAAGTGGAAGAAAATCCTGTCGACCTGGTAGAAACAGTAGCAGAACGGATTGCCAGTCAGTTATTTGCCGCTTTTCCGATTGAAGAAGTGAGTGTCCGTCTAACCAAACCAGATCCCCCCATCCCGGGTCACTATCAAGCGGTTGGTGTTCAGATCTACCGCCGACGGTCGGAAAGACCAGACCGGTGATGTAAGGGTAAAAAAGAGATGAGGTGGGCATGGATGAAGGAGAAGAAGAGGCTCGCCTATCTCGGATTAGGTTCCAACCTGGGAGAGCGAGAACATTATTTGCGAGAAGCGATTATACGTCTGATCCAGCCGCCACAAAATAGGTTGGAGGCGGTTTCGTCGCTTTATGAAACGGCCCCGGTCGGCTATGTGGATCAGCCTCATTTTTTAAACATGGTGATTGCCATGCGAACGTCACTATCCCCACAAGATCTACTGCGCGAGGCGTTAGCGATCGAGCAACAGCTGGAACGTGTGCGTGAAGTGCGGTGGGGACCGCGCACGATTGATATTGACTTGCTTTTGTACGGTGAGCAGAAGATCGTGACCGAGGAGTTGAGTATCCCTCACCCACGCATGCATGAACGCGCCTTCGTGTTGCTACCACTAGTAGAGATCGCCCCTCATGTTCCGATCGTTGGTAGCGGGAAGACGGCGAGTCAATGGATGGCGGACACGGTGGATGGAAAAGCAAATGAAGTTAAGAAAATAGCACGTACGCTTCCTCTGATTCCTGGGGGAAAGCAGAATGAAGATCATCATACACCTGTTTGATAACGTAAAAATATAGTACTTGAGAAGGGAGGAACAGGGGATGAAAATTGGACCGGTTACCTTAAAGAATAATGTCGTGCTCGCCCCGATGGCAGGGGTGTGTAACCCCGCCTTTCGTCTGATTGCCAAAGAGTTTGGTACAGGACTTGTCTGTGCGGAAATGGTAAGCGATAAAGCGATTTTAGCGGGTAATGAGCGTACGAAAAGCATGTTGTTTGTAGATGAACGGGAGAAACCGCTCAGCTTACAAATTTTTGGTGGCGATAAAGAAACCCTGGTAGAAGCAGCAAAAGTGGTAGATGAACAGACCAACGCAGATATTATTGATATTAATATGGGGTGCCCCGTTCCTAAGATTACGAAGTGTGATGCGGGTGCACGCTGGCTACTTGATCCTGGTAAGATTGAAGAGATGGTATCCGCTGTGGTTGAAGCGGTCGAAAAGCCAGTCACAGTAAAGATGCGCATCGGCTGGGATGATGAGAATATCTTAGCGGTCGAAAATGCACAGGCGATCGAGCGTGCTGGCGGACAAGCGGTAGCGGTGCATGGACGAACCCGCCAACAACTATATACGGGAAAAGCGGACTGGAACCATATTCGCGATGTGAAAGAAGCCGTTTCGATCCCCGTGATCGGTAATGGTGACGTCGCCACACCGGAAGATGCACGACGCATGTTGGAGCAAACGGGTTGTGACGGCGTTATGATTGGACGGGCAGCATTGGGTAATCCCTTTATGTTGTATCGTACGGTTCACTACTTGACGACGGGGGAGCTGCTACCAGAACCAACCCCGCAAGAAAAAATTGATGTTGCATTGGTGCATATGGATCGGTTGATTGCCCTGCGTGGCGAAGAAGTTGCGGTACGTGAGATGCGTAAGCATGCGACATGGTATCTAAAAGGGATGCGAGGGTCGGCTCGCATCAAGGATGTTGTTACATCTCAAGAGACGCGCGAGGGAATGGCACAAGTGATGATTCAGTTTGTTAAAGATCTAGAAGAGAAGCAACGGGAGCGCGAAGCGGCAAAAATGGTGTAATTGATCGGATAAATCTTGCGATCGGATTTGCCCATCCGCTATATTCTACTATACAATAAGAGGCAGGAGAGAAGACGGGATGGGAACTCCCGTCTTTTTTGTAAAGGAGTGAACCAAGTTGTCACAAGAGATGGAGAGCAATGGGTTGTTACGTATTCGACGTGAAAAATTGGAGAGTTTGACGGAACTGGGCGTGAAGCCCTTCGGGGAGAAGTTTGAACGAACGGCGACAGCAGCTGATGTCGTACAAGCTTATGATGGTTATAGCAAAGAAGAGCTAGAGGAAAAAGAAGCAACAGTGACGATCGCAGGACGTCTGATGGCAAAACGGGGACAGGGGAAAGCATCGTTTGCACATTTGCAAGATGTAAGTGGTCGCATGCAAATCTATGTGCGACGGGATCGTGTCGGGGAAACCCAATACGATGTATTTAAAACAGCCGATATTGGTGATTGGATCGGGGTTTCCGGCGTGATCTTTAAGACGAAGGTAGGAGAGATCAGCGTTAAGGCGGATGAAGTGGTGTTCCTCAGTAAATCGCTGCGTCCACTGCCAGAGAAATATCATGGACTTAAAGATGTGGAGATGCGTTATCGCCAACGCTACCTCGATCTTATGATGAATCCAGAAGTAAAAGATACGTTTGTCGCTCGTAGCCATATTATTCGGGCGCTGCGTCGTTACTTAGATGGTGCGGGATACTTAGAAGTAGAAACTCCTACTTTACACAATATTGCCGGCGGCGCATCGGCTCGTCCTTTTATTACGCACCATAACGCACTCGATATCGAACTATATATGCGCATTGCGATTGAGTTGCACTTGAAGCGCTTGATTGTAGGTGGAATGGAGAAGGTATATGAAGTGGGTCGTGTCTATCGTAACGAAGGGATCTCGACTCGACATAATCCTGAGTTTACCATGATGGAATTGTATGCTGCGTATGCCGACTTCCATGATATGATGGATTTGACTGAGGAAATGGTGCGCCATATTGCACACGAGGTATTGGGGACGACCACCCTCACTTACGGTGAATACAGCATCGACTTAGGCACACCGTGGGCACGTCGTTCGATGGTAGAGCTGATCAAAGAAGAGACGGGCGTTGACTTTAAACAAGAGATGAGCGACGAACAGGCACATCGCTTAGCGAAAGAACATGGCGTAGGTGTAAAGGAGACGATGACGTTTGGTCATATCGTCAATGAATTCTTTGAACAGAAGGTAGAGGAGAAACTGATTCAACCTACCTTTGTCTACGGTCATCCGCTGGAAATCTCACCTTTGGCACGTAAACACGAGGAAGATCCACGCTTTACCGATCGCTTTGAACTCTTCATCGTGGGCCGTGAGCATGCCAATGCCTTCACTGAACTAAATGATCCGATCGACCAGCGGCAACGTTTTGAAGCACAAATGGCAGAAAAAGCACAGGGTAACGATGAAGCTCATCCGATGGATGAAGATTTCCTCGAAGCGATGGAGTACGGCATGCCGCCAACTGGGGGTCTCGGAATCGGGATCGACCGTCTCGTCATGCTCCTTACCAACAGCGCTTCCATCCGTGATGTTCTTCTCTTCCCTACTATGCGACAAGAAACCGGGAATAATGAGGCGTAAACAGTAATAGAGTAAGATAAGGAATAGCGAAGAAGCATCCCCTGTAACAAACCCAGGGGATGCTTTTTTCTTGTTTATAGCTCATCTGTATTGATGCGCTTATTTCCGTTCTTGAATCACTTCATGTAAGCGGTTGGGATAGTTGGTAAACATCCCTGTTGCCCCCCAATCTAGCATTTTACGCATATCCTTCTTCTTATTGACGGTATAAGGATGAACCAGCAGGTCATGGTCACGTGCCGACTGGATATACTTTTGGTCGACGAGGTCGTGATTCATACCGATTCCGATCGCATATCTCTTAATCTCCTGCAGTTCCGCTGCTGTAATGGTAGCAGGTTCTGTATACCATAGGAGTTGTACTAAGGAAACATCAGGGTTTAAGCGATGCACTTTTTGGAGGCTCTCTTGACTAAATGACTGAATCAATACCTGATTTTCCCGTGCTTTTTTTCCGATCAGTCCATGCTGCTCTAGTGTTTCTAGCAGTTTTTCTTCCATACCGGGATATACTTCGGGGGACTTTGTTTCAATATAGTAGTTGGCGCGCTTCCCGAATCGGGTAAGCACTTCGTCCAAGGTAGGGACGGTTAAGCCTTTAAATAGAGGGAATGCTTTTTGGGGATATTCTTCGTTAAACCAAGAGCCAGCATCCAACTCTTTAATCTCAGCTAACGTATAATCTTTGACGAGGCCACTTCCATTAGTGGTGCGATCCAATGTTTCATCGTGAAAGGCGATCAACTCTCCATCTTTGGTCATCTGCAAGTCGATTTCGATATAATCCCCTTGCATCCATTGCCCCAAAGAATAAGAGAGCATCGTATGTTCAGGCGCAAAGCCGGATGCTCCGCGATGGGCGACATTCAAAATATTCTCCTGCTTCTTTGACAAGGACGAATCACTACCTGCCTGTGCTGCGACAGCATTGAAGGGGAAGAGTAGCGTGATGGCGAGGGTGGCAAGTAAAATTATTTTACTTAATCTCTTCATTTCTATCATTCCTATCACTCCTTCGATTATTCCGAGCCCAGTATAACAGACTGATATAAAGAATCAACTTTCTTATTGTTGAGATTGGGAGTACTTTTCTTACAAGGGAATCTTCGCTTTATAGCGAATAGAAGATATAATGTAGACAAAAATGGATGACGCCGTCGATAATTGAAGGAAAAGAAGTGGTTGTGTGCAGTTTCCTGTGATGATCGAGATGGGGTTTTTTACGCTTCATCCGCATATGTTATTTGAATTTCTCGCTTACTTTATCGGATTCCGCTTCTATATGTGGCAACGAAAAGGAAAGAAATCCTCCCTTTCTTATGTGCAAACCATGTGGGTGGTAGTAGGAGCCGCTGTGGGAGCTGCCGCTGGAGCAAAGGTGCTCTACTGGTTAGAAGACCCGATTAAAACCTGGCATTCGTGGAACGATCTATATTATTTGATGCAGGGAAAAACGATTGTCGGAGGGCTCTTAGGTGGATTGATCGGTGTGGAGTGGATGAAAAAACGTATGGGTGTCAGGCAATCAACGGGCGATGATATGGTATTTCCACTTATTGTGGGAATGGTGCTGGGGCGGATCGGTTGCTTTCTGACGGGATTGACCGACCATACCTCAGGCACAGCCACGGCGATGTGGTGGGGGATCGACTTTGGGGATGGTATGGCGCGGCATCCGACGCAACTGTATGAAATTCTCTTCTTGTGTACATTGGCAGGGGGATTGTTCTTCTTGCAGCAAAAGAGTACCCCTCATCTGCCATCAGGTGCCCTGTTTCAACTTTTTATGACAAGCTATTTGTTATTTCGCCTCGGAGTGGATCTGTTAAAACCCACCCCAGCCCTGCTATGGGGATGGAGCAGCATTCAAGTGGCATGTATGTTAGGACTACTCTACTATCTACGGTTATTGTGGCGCTGGCTCCCTATGGAAAAGAAGATAGGAATCTATTCTGAAAAGGACGGATGACATGTCTAAAACGACAAAGAATCGACCATATCTCTTTTATGAACTGACGACGAGTATTTGTTCTACCTGTCTACGGAAAGTAGAAGCGAAAATCGTTTTTCAAGATGAGAAAGTGTATATGCTAAAGCGTTGTCTGCAGCATGGACCTGAAAAAGTGCTACTGGCTAACGATGTGGAATACTTTAAACAATGCCGAGCATATATCAAACCAGGGGAGATGCCTGCACGTTGGAATACACCTATTCGCTATGGATGCCCGTATGATTGTGGATTGTGCCCTGACCATGAACAACATAGCTGCTTAACGTTACTGGAAATTACCGATTCATGCAACTTGGCTTGTCCTATCTGTTATGCCGATTCTTCGCCGCAACGACAAGATTTTCGCTCGTTAGAGCAGATCGAGTTGATGTTAGATGCAATCGTTGCGAACGAGATCGAGCCGGATATTGTGCAGATCAGTGGAGGGGAACCTACCATTCATCCGCATTTTTTTGATATTTTAGAAATGGTAAAATCTCGTCCGATTAAGCACATCATGATTAATACCAATGGCATCAAGATCGCTTCTGATCCCACCTTTGTCGAGCGGCTGGCCACCTATATGCCAGGCTTAGAAATCTACCTCCAATTTGATAGCTTTGAAGAGGATCCACTGCGGCAATTGCGAGGAGTAGATCTACGCAAAGTGCGTGAGAAAGCGATTGCTCGACTAAACGAACATAATATTTCCACAACGCTGGTGGTGACATTAAAGAAAGGTGTAAACGATCATGAAGTAGGGAGAATTATCGACTACGGCATCAAACAACGCGCCGTTCGCGGGGTAACCTTCCAACCTATTCAAGCGGCAGGACGCTTACAAGACTTCGACCCCGCGATCAATCGCCTTACCTTAAGCGAAGTGCGGCAGATGATCCTGGAGCAAGCGGATGTGTTCCGCCCAGAAGATATGATTCCAGTTCCTTGCCACCCCGATTGTCTCGCCATGGGCTATGCGCTCAAGACGGAAGAGGGAGCGATTCCACTGACAGGCATGATAGATCCGGAGGTGCTCTTACAGGGAAAACGGAGTACGATCAACTTTGAGCAGGAAGAAGAAGTGAAGGGAAAAGTATTTGATCTCTTTTCTACTCATCACTCGCCTACTTCCTCTGCCAACTCTCTGAAGGAATTACTCTGTTGCTTGCCCGCAGTTTCCACACCCGCAGAAATCACATATGATCACGTTTTTCGCGTTATCATTATGCAGTTCCTCGATGTCCATAATTTCGATGTACGCTCTGTCAAAAAGTCATGCGTCCATATCGCTCATCCAGATGGGCGCATTATTCCCTTCGATACGTATAATCTCTTTTATCGCGATGACCGAGAACAGATTTTAGAAGAGATTCGTGCTGAGATAGGAGGAGTAAAAAGTGGTAGATGAAAAGAAGCAAGAAGAGGGGAAAGGTACAAAGGCAGATGTCTGGATCGGAGTAGGTATCTGCATCGGGATTTCCCTCGTGCTAAGTATTATCCCAATATTGATCGTCTTCATAGGTGTGGCCCAACTGATTGGCGTTATCCCCGCCTTTATGATTGCCAGACATAAGGGCCGACCTGGCATCGCACAGGGAGTACTTATCACGGCAGTCGCCATATTTCTCTTAAATACCGCCTGCTGGGGAATGTTATTTGGTGGGGTCATGCTAAACTCACCTTAAGAGTGATCAGTATGAAGGGAACCGAGACGAGGTGATAGGGTCGTCGTAGTTGTAGCACATACTTCTACGATCCCATCATCTCGTCTCTTTAATTGTGGAATGATAGCACGAGATCTATCCTTATAATATGTAGATTAAAATGGTAGAAACGAGATTTTTACGCTACTTTGTTGTAATATTTAGTAGAGCATTCTGGTAGATATCTCTAGTTTACTGGGACAACTCATTAAAAGAGAGGAGATAGAGATGAATTCGTATCGCAACCCGAAGGATATCGTTCAGCCTGACTGGAATCCCTATGATCAAGAAAATAAGGAGTTGCGGAGTTGGCTTGTTACCATGGACGCTGCTTTGGAGAGGCTGTTTTCAACGGAGCTACATGAGTGGAAGGAGAAGCTGGATTTTTCAGCAGATACTATTTTGATCATCAAGGATTGGTTGGATCATAATTTTGTATCCTACGAACAACTTAGTAATGAATTATTGGATGGATTGGCACGTTATGTGGGGGAAGTGATGCGGAGGCCACACTTAGGACACTGGTATGTGGATATTGGGGAAAATAGCGTGTATTATGGATTGCCTTGTATTCAACCCGGATTGAATTGTCCTCATACTTGGGTTACAGCTAGCTTTATTAAAGATCGTGAAAGGTTATATAAGACAATGTTACGTCGACCTGCAAGACTGGGAAAACTAGAAACCTCTTTCTATCAGTTCGCTACTAACGAAGAAGAATTACAAGCATGGATGTCAGATATGGAGAAGGTGCTAGATAATTTCTTCTCTCAAGTTCCGTCTACACTCGTACAAAAGTTAGACTTTACCCCATCATCGTTGCCGGTATTAGAGGAATGGATGTTGGCACGCTATCCTGATGCGGAAGCGACACGGGCCGACTATGAGTTGATGGATGGCTTAGAGCGGTACCTGGGAGAGACATTTCGGCGTGAATTGGGAGGAGAGTGGCTCTATTGTGATGAAGCCGATCATCCATTCGCTGGCTTTGTCGTCCTAGATCACTTTTACCTGCAATCAGATCCGCTATTTGCTACGGATCTGATCATCAACCCCCTAACAAGGCGTACAGGAACGTATCTTAAAGACGTACTTACGATTCGTAAGAATCGGATGGGGTAGGAGATAACCGATGATGGGGCATCTTGAGAGGAGAACTGGTCGTTGCCTTATAAATAAGTATGATTCATATGTTTCTATGCAAATTGGTATCGATCTCTATAAGAAGCACAAAGGAGATTTGACGAAATTAACAGTGGAAGAGTTGGAAGCCGTAATTATTGAGAATCGTGATAAACTAGGATTTATAGATGGTATTAATGGAAAGCAAAGGATGATTTACTGTGAATAAACGACCCATCGGTGTTACGATCATTTCTCTATTTCTTATTACTGTAGGGGGATTCTTTACACTACTTCAGTTCCTTACCTCATTTCGGCGCTTAGGTAGCCAAGAAATAATATGTACACCCCTTACAGGATGTCACCAGTTAATAGAAATTAATATCCTTTATCTCACTTTTGTCATTGTGCTGACAGGAATACTACCTGTCGTTGCAGGAGTTGGTATGTTGATAGGTGAAAAGTGGGGATGGAAGCTAGCGACGGTGTATTTGGTGTACAACATATTCTATGAAATTTTCGATTTTCTTGTAATCGCTCTTATTCGTGGAGAAAGTTTGTTTGCAAGTACATTTCTGATGATTATTACGATATTGTACTTACTCTTTATGGTCGTTTTAACTAGGACAAGTGCGTACGATTACTTTCAAATCGAGAAGAGGAGGAAGATAGCGCTTTATTTTAAAAGAGTCGCAATTGCTGTAGCTATTATGCTAGCCTATGAGCTGGTCTTGTTTTTATCGTTTCATTCACCGGGTTGAGCGAAGGAAATAAGATGGATCTATAATTTTTTCGAGAATGATTAGGAGTGATCGTATGAAAAAGGTAATCATTAGCATTATATTGGGGTTCGTGATAATATCAGGCTGTTCACCAGAACAAGCCAAAAGTACCAATAGTGGTAAAGTAGAGGAGGATAAGAGTAATTTAATAGAAAAAGACCGCTCCGTAGAAAAAATGATAGAAGAAGGCCCAGGGACATTTGCAGGTAATAGCTATGACGAGGAAAAAATAAAAGCAGAATTAGACAAAATACAAAATGGTGATAACAAAGAAGAGATTTATACCAAGCTAATTCAATTGTTAGCTGAAGACTATAGCCCTTTGTTTAAAGAGTTAAAAGAATTTAATACTGATTTCGAGTTTCAAAATACAGAAGTACCAGATGGTGTAGAATCACCGGCATCAACAGAAAAAATAATGAATGCAGTGATTTTATTAGATGCAAGTGGGAGTATGGAAGGTAAGATAGATGGTGAGTCAAAGATGAGTTTAGCTAAAGAAGCTGTGAAAAACTTTGCACAATCATTACCTGAAGGATCTAATCTTGAATTGCGGGTATATGGACATAAAGGTAGTAACAGTAATAGTGATAAATCTATATCTTGCTCTAGCACTGAAGTCGTGTATCCTTTAGAAAAGTATGATCAAGCTGTATTTGGGAGAGCTCTTAATAGGTTTAAACCGACAGGATGGACACCGATTGCAGCAGCTATTGAAGGAGCTAAGGAGGATTTAAAGTCTCATACAGGGGAAAATGTAAAGAACATTGGACTTGAGTCAATAAGTGAGACAGTAAAAAGTTAAGTCTAAGCTGACAGAGATTGATTAAGTTGATCCTCAACAGTTTGAGGAGTGAGATAATCTAGTCCACTATGAACTCGGTTTCGGTTATACCAGCCCTCAATGAATTGAAAGATTGCCACTTTTGCCTCATCAAAGTCTCGATAGCACCTATGATGAACCTCTTCTTTTTTTAAGATAGCATGGAAAGATTCGATACAGGCATTGTCATAGGGACATCCATTTGCACTGAAGGATTGCTGGATGTCTTTTTGTTGAAGGAATTGGGTAAGTTCCTCACTCGTATATTGGGAACCTAAGTCCGAATGTAAGATAAGTCCCGGAGCAGTTGGTTGCGATAGACAAGCATTTTTGATGGCTTTCATGACCACCTCGGTGGTCATCCGACGAGAAAAAGAATAACCAACAATTTTCTTCGAATGGAGATCCATAACTGAGGCTAAATAGCACCAACCATCTTGAGAGGTGTGAACATAGGTCAGATCCGATACCCACTTCTGATTTAATCCCATTGTGGTGAAATCCCTCTTTAAGAGGTTCGTGCGTTCTTGGATGGATGTTTTCTTGGAATAGGGTCGGAATTTCTTATGGGTGATCGAGAAGATGCCCATTTTACGCATCAAGCGCTGCACCCTCTTTAGGCTCAACGACAGCCCTTGATTAAACAGCATCCGATGAATCTTAGGTGCTCCATAGCGTTGTTTGCTTTTTCGGTAAATCTCAAGGATCATTCGCTTCAATTTCTGGTTCTCTCGGTCACGAGAAGATGGTTTTTGATTCAACGATCGGTAGTACGTACTTCTTGGCACATCGAGAGTCTCACACACCATTTGCACGGGATGTTGCTTCTTGATCTCTTGAATCGCAGTTAAAACCTCTTTGTCGGCTACTTTTTTGCGAATATGGCCATAGCCTTTTTTAGGATTTCGTTTTCTTCCTTTAGCTTCAACATCTCTTTCTTCATCTGCTGATAGTCCGCAGGGGTCATTTTCTCCTCTCCGGTTCCTTCGATGGGAGTGAAGGCTTTGATCCATTTGTAAATTGTTACTTCCGATAGGCCATATTCGCTACTTAATTTTCGAACCGATTGGCCCGATTGATAGAGCTCGACCACCATTTCTTTGAACTCCCAATTGTATTTCCCATTCGTTTTTCGTTCCATCCGGACACATCCCCCTTATTTATCTTCATTGTAGGGACTTAACCTTTTTGTGTCCACAAAACTATACTAACTCCATAGGGATTGAACGGTACTGATGACTAAACCCTTGAGGTTGAAATCTTCGAAGACAAATGATTTATATTCTGTCTTCTATTCCTCTTTAATCACTTCCTAGAAAAGTGGAATGAAGCCAATAGGAAAAAGAAAAGGGACTCTCTTATCAAGCTTGTTCACGTCAACTAACACAATTGAAAAAAAGTTGGTGTGGATAAAGGAAGTCAATTCTACCTCCCTTCAACAATCCCTAAAACATAGCGGATGATTTTTCCCTATTTCAAAAAAACAGATATACTGTATTTTACAAAGTAGACGGAACAAGGTTCAATCTTACGCGAGTCAATGCGAACAAAACAAGGACGTACATCTTTTGAAGTCGCTTTACAGGATCAAACTGTCCAATCTAGGTTAGATGAAGTTTGCTAAGTCCTCTCTCTGAATATATCGAAAGAAGGATCAAGAGTTTTTGTCGTTAGGACGACGGTTTAGATCTTGTAAGTAGATGGGAGTTCCAAAGAATCTCCTCCTCTTAGCGTAGCGTAGGTGGAGGAGATTCAAACGGAATGAAACTTACCTATATGCAAAGTGCGATTCCGTGTAAAAATAGGTATGAAAATGCATTTTAGATTGCCCATATAATTGAAAATTCGTGTGTAAAAATAGGTGGATCAAAAATAGAGTTATTTTTACACGGAATCAGTATGTATTTTTACACAAAAGAAAAGAAAAAATTCTTTTGTATCAGTTGAATCACACAAAATTATTAGGTAGAAAAAATATGAAAGGTTTAGAAGTGACTACCTAGAGAGTAGCGGTAGGTAGCCACTTCTAAACAGCCAGTTCTCAACAATACTCGATTTTACCTGGGAGCTATTAAAAAGATGCTGTGTATATGTTTCTGATTTGGAGAAATATCTGGTCGAAACCATTTTTCATTACCCTCTTAATAAACAAAGTGGAAACGAAAAAGAAACTAAAATAGGTTCATCATTGTAGTTTGATCTTTAATATAGGGCCTTATTTGAATACGTAAAATAATTTCCATCTGATTGAAAAGTATGCTTATACTTGACAAAAACTCGTGCCCTGACAGAATTAGCGACAAAATGAAGGAGGAGAAACGCTCCACTAATTACCTAGTTTTTTGACTCCCTCTTAGTATGAGGTATCCTCTTTCTAAAAATAATTTCTATTTATATCCATTATTATTGACAATACTACCTGGAGCATATATTATCTGGAGGATGTAGTGTATTCGAAAATGTTTATGTATTACTAAATGTAGGATGGAGCCATAAACAAGCGTTTTGTTCCTGGTGAGAGGAGATGAGGCGTTTGTTTATTTTCATATTAAACTGGAAAATCTGTTGACAGTATAGGTTAATCAGAAGAAGGGGTGTTTTGAGTGACAAAACGGATTAAAGTAAGGCTGAAAAATGGTGAAAAAAAGTCTTATCTTGTGGGTGTAACTGCTTTAGAGATTGCACAGTCAATTTCCAGAAGCTTAGCAAAGGAAGCTGTTGTAGCGAAAGTTGATAATAAAATTATTGATCTGTCTCGTAAATTAAATCAGGATGTTGATCTTGAGATTTTAACACTACGTGATCCAGAAGGTTTGGATGTTATGAGACATTCTGCTGCACATGTGATGGCTCATGCTGTATTTAGGTTATATCCAAATGTGAAGTTAGCCATAGGTCCAACAACGGAGAATGGTTTTTACTATGACTTCGCTGATCAAACCCTTACCCCAGAAGACTTCCCCAAAATTGAATTAGAAATGAAAAAAATAATTAAGGAAAACCTTGCGATAGAAAGGGAAGTTATATCTCGTGATAGGGCAATAGAATTATTTCGCGAACGAGAAGATCGTTTTAAGGTTGAAATAATTAAAGATATCCCTAAAGACGAATATGTTACTATTTATCGTCAAGGAGAGTTTGTAGATTTGTGCCGAGGCCCTCATCTTACTTCAACTGGGAAAGTGAAAATTTTTAAATTGATGACCGTTTCAGGGGCCTATTGGAAAGGAGATTCCAATAGAGAATCATTGACTCGTATCTATGCAGCTGCTTTTAGGAAGAAAGAAGAGTTACATGACTATATCCACCAACTTGAAGAAGCAAAACAGCGAGACCATCGGAAGCTAGGAAAGGAATTAGAAATTTTTGCATTGTCTAGTGAAGTAGGACAAGGATTACCCATTTGGCTACCTAAAGGAGCAAAAATTCGTCGTATTATTGAGCGGTATATTGTTGATTTGGAAGAGAGCCTAGGTTATGAACATGTCTATACTCCACACTTGGCAAATGTTGAGTTATATAAGACATCTGGGCACTGGGATCACTATCAAGATGATATGTATCCATCGATGAAAGTTGATCAAGAGGAGCTAGTGCTACGTCCTATGAACTGTCCTCATCATATGCAAGTATATAAGTCCCGTATGCGAAGTTATCGAGACTTGCCACTTAGAATTGCAGAGTTAGGGATGATGCATCGCTATGAGATGTCAGGTGCTCTCGCAGGTCTTCAACGCGTTCGAGTTATGACTTTAAATGATGCTCATATTTTCTGTCGTCCCGAACAGATTAAAGAAGAATTCTCCCGAGTCGTACGATTAATCGAAAAGGTTTACACAGATTTTGGTATTAATGACTATTATCATCGACTATCCTATCGTGATCCGAAGGATAAAGACAAATACATTCAAAATGATGAAATGTGGGAATTAGCTCAAGGTATGCTAAAGGAAACAATGGATGAATTAGGTCTAACTTATGTAGAAGCACCGGGGGAAGCCGCCTTTTATGGTCCGAAACTAGATGTACAAGTTAGAACTGCGTTAGGAAAAGACGAGACTCTTTCTACAGTCCAACTTGACTTTCAGCTTCCTATACGTTTTGATCTAAATTATATTGGAGAGGATAGTAAAGGACATAGACCTGTAGTAATTCACCGTGGGGTTTTAAGCACTATGGAGCGTTTTGTTTCGTTCCTAATAGAGCAGTATAAAGGCGCATTTCCAGTTTGGTTGGCACCCATTCAGGTTCGAATATTAACTGTCAATAAGATTTTTGATGAATATGCGGAAGAAATTTCTGAGAATTTAAGTGAAGCTGGTATTCGAGTTGAAATGGATTCAAGTGATGAGAAATTAGGTTATAAAATAAGGAAGTCTCAGACCGAAAAAATTCCCTATACTATAGTTCTTGGTGAGAAAGAAAGGGAGAGTCGCACTTTAAGTGTTAGGAAGTATGGAGAAGATGAGATTAGTGAAATGTTACTGGAAACTTTCTTAATGAATTTACTTGAAGAAGATAAATTGAGGAAGATATGATAGGTGTAAAATCTGAGTGTTAGTCTAAAAAGTGGACACAAAGAATTGAGAATGCCACAATAAAAGCAAATCAATTCGAGGTGTTCGAAATGAAAAGATATGATCGGGAATTTAAAAAGCAGACGGTCGAGATGATTCAAGAAGAAGGGAAGTCGGTCGCACAAGTCGCTCGTGAGTTAGGTATTTCGAATATAACCTTGTATTATTGGGTCCGGCAATACAAGCAAGATCGGAAAGAAGCGTTCCCGGGAAGCGGGAATCTGAAGCCCTCTGATCGTGAATATCAGGAGTTACAGAAGCGCATTCGTGATCTGGAGGAGGAGAATGCCATCTTAAAAAAGGCTACGCACTTCTTCACAAAAGACCGGAAGTGATCTACTCCTTCATCGATCAAAACCGCTCTTACTTCCGGGTGGAGAAGATGTGTCAGGTGATGCAAGTATCTAAGAGCGGTTATTATGAGTGGAGGAATCGCCCCATGAGTCGGCAGAAACAGCGGAGAAAACAGATTGTAGAACGTGTAGGGCATCTCTTCCTCGCCTCCCGTCGTCTTTATGGGAGTCCGAAGATCACGAAGATGTTGGGAAAAGAAGGCCTTCGTGTCTCACAGAAAACCGTTGCTAGAGTCATGAAGGAAAAGGGCTATTTCTCACGAACCGTCAAGAAATACAAAGCCACGACGCAATCCAAACATGACTATCCTGTTCATAAGAACATTCTTAACCAATCCTTCATCGCCCAGCGTCCCGATGAAGTGTGGATGGCGGACATGACTTTTGTTCCGACACAAGAGGGATGGCTCTATCTCGCCAGTATTATGGATCTTTACACGCGAAAAATTGTGGGTTGGTATGCGGATCGTCGGATGACCAAAGAACTCGTCTTGAAAGCCTTAGATCGCGCTTATGACCAGCAAAGACCGAAGGAATCCGTTCTCCATCACTCTGATCGCGGAAGCCAGTACGCTTCTCATGAATACCAAGATCGACTCCAGCAATACGCAATGCAAGGAAGCATGAGCCGAAAGGGGAACTGCTACGACAACGCTTGCATTGATCCTTCCATAGCATCATCAAACGAGAGCTCGTTTATCTCTCTCGCTTCGAGACCCGAAAACAGGCTCAACAAAGCATCTTTGAATACATCGAATGTTTCTATAACAAGAAAAGAGTTCACTCATCGCTTGACTATTGTGGAGTTAGTATAGTTTTGTGGACACAAAAAGGTTAAGTCCCTAAAATGAAGATAAATAAGGGGGATGTGTCCGGATGGAACAAAAAACGAATGGGAAATACAATCGGGAGTTCAAAGAAATGGTGGTCGAGCTTTACCAATCGGGCCAATCGGTTCGAAAATGAAGTAGCGAATATGGCCTATTGGAAGTGACGACTTATAAATGGATCAAAGCCTTCACTCCCATCGCCGTACTACCGATCGTTGAATCAAAAACCATCTTCTCGTGACCGGGAGAACCAGAAATTGAAGTGAATGATCCTTGAGATTTACCTAAAAAGCAAACAGCGCTATGGGGCACCCAAAATCCATTGGATGCTGTATCATCAAGGGCTGTCGTTGAGCCTAAAGCGAGTGCAGCGCTTGATGCGTAAAATGGGCATCTTCACGATCACCCATAAGAAATTTCGACCCTATTCGAAGAAGACATCCATCCAAGAACGCAAGAACCTCTTAAAGAGGGGCTTCACCACAACGGGATTGAATCAGAAGTGGGTAACGGATCTGACCCAATTCCTTCAACAAAAGGGCACCCAGCAATCCTTCAGTGCAAAAGGATATCCCTATGACAATGCCTGTATCGAGTCTTTCCATGCCATTTTAAAAAAAGAAGAAGTTCATCATAGGTGCTATCAAGACTTTGGTGAGGCAAAAATGGCAATCTTTCAATTCATTGAGGGCTGGTATAACCGAAACCGAGTTCATAGTGGACTCGGTTTTCTCACCCCTCAACAGTTTGAGGATCAACTTTTATCAATCTCTGTCAGCTTAGACTTAACTTTTACTGTCTCACTTATTGACTCAAGTCGCCTTGCGGTTGGCGTACTTACTGAAACGAAAGTAATAATCATATCCTCGGAGTGTATCAAGATCGAATATTGGATCAGCTGAAATCAAAGTCTCCAGCCCCATTGGACAAGTTTGAACATTATGTTATCATGTAATGTGGAAAATTTGTTTGAGTCGTGGGGGTAACCGTCTTCACTAAGAAAGTGGTCGCCTGTTGGAGAGCAATGGGCAGGTCACTTTTCATTTTTGAGCGCAGTATGGATAATTCACAGTCAATTGTGGTATTATGTTTATAGAATGCAAAGTAGCAGGTGCGGTCAACACCTGCCACTCTACGGAGAAATTACATGGACACAGAACGGCGTTAAGCCGAACCCATCAGGGTAAGCCTTGAAAAAAGTAGTTCACCCCTTAGGTTTTGCGGACCAGTGGGCGAGCTACTTTTTTAGTATGTTGAAAACGAACTCTGCTACTTTTAATAGCAATGTAATCAACACTACCACAAAAGTCAGGATAGTCAGAACTTCGGTTCCTGTCATAGGCATCACCATCCCTCCGATGGGGGGATTTTCAGCCTACGCCGCCCGTGGTCAATATGTCCAATTCTCATAATCTATTATATCACAATTTTCCTTCATGATAGAGGACGAATATCAAGAGACGAGAGAGCGTATGCTAGTAGTAGACTCACGTTAGAAAAGAGCCGTGAGGGGTCCCATATCTCCCCTACGGCTCTTTTCTAGTTCAGCGAGTCTTTTAGCTGTTTCCCTGGTTTAAACGCAGGCACCTTGCTTGCCTTAATTTCGATCTCTTCCCCTGTTTGTGGGTTGCGCCCTTTTCTTGCCGAACGCTCCCGCACTTCAAAGTTTCCGAAGCCGATTAGTTGCACTATATCCCCTTCACGAAGCGCATCTGTGATAGAGTCAAGCACAGCATCAACCGCATCCGTGGCATCCTTCTTGGTTATGTCAGCTTTCTCCGCTACTTTTCCTATGAATTCCGCTTTGTTCATGGTATCACTCCTTTTTCATAGCATAGCAGAGCAAAACCGTGGTATCTAGGGTTTTTTCAAGGAATGGTACTGGATTTCACTTTCATCAATCTACGGCTTTGGAAGGGTTCTTTTTGGTGATTAGAGAAATCAGTTAGCAACTGTGGGGCTGGTGAGAGAGTTTACGGTAGGGGAGCGACGGATCAAACATGAGAAAAATAAATTTGGGAAGGATGAAAGCGGTAGTTATGTCATCGCTTATGATGGCATTACCTCTGTTCATCATCTACACGCTTTATAAGCATCCCACGACGGGCTACAACATTGCACGTTTTGAGGCGGAGAGTGAGGGTGTTTCACTCCAACTGGCTGGGTATTACTTAGGAGCGTTTGCATCGACATTCACTGTCGTAATGATTTTTTGGTTTTGTCGAAACAAACTCCGAGGGGTTCATCAAAATTGATTAGTGCATGAGGAACGTTGAGAAATCAGCGTTCTTTTTTGTTGGCTTATACAAGGGAAGATAGAAGGCATCCCACCTAAGACGAGAAAGGACGGGTGGCGGATCACGGATGAGGCTCTTCAAGCGTTCATATATGGTCATGCACCTGCCGTAAGGGACCTTATGGATAAGAATGAAAATGCAATCCAACTTGCAAATGAGCTTCGAGAGCGAGTGGAGCAGTTGGAGGTGGAGAGGTGGAGAATGAACGGCTTCGAGGCAACACAACGGAAGTAGTCAATGAAAGAGCAATCATCCAGCAGGCAAAGGAAGAGGCACGCAAGGAATATTGGCTAAAGAAGGTCTGGACGTGCCGTGATGGGCATGTAGATCTAGGGAAGGGACATATCCGTGAAGCCTGCAAGCATCGGCAACTGGAGAAGCACGTTGTTGATCGGCTGATATGGTTCATATTTGAGAAGTGGAAGCCTGTTACGCTCCAGCAGGGGAAGTTGCGGTTCTATTACATGGACGGCTACGTCTACTTCTACGACAATGATTACAGGCTACCCTTTGAGGGGATCGTTCCAGAGAAGGGCGAGGTGGCTTTGGGGCTGGTGGACTATATACTAGAGAGAAAGAAAATATGGGATGAGTGATGCAACATATGTTGTATATAACCTAAACAAAAACCAGACAAAGAAAGTCACCTCTCTTCGTCTGACTAAGCCCTGACCCGTGTTATTGTATGTGCGAGGTGGTTCAAAGCGGATTGTACGGTCGCCATATGGGTGCCAGTGAAGCAGTCACTTCGGTTCTCCCGTATTATTGTTCTTTTGTTTACTCGAATATGTTCCAGTCAAAGCGACGCCTATACCAATAGGTAAGCCTATTGCCCAATTATCCAAGCTGACACTCAATGAAATTGCCAAAGATATGCCTATTATCCACCACAAATAGTGAGTGTCTTTCTTTTTTTCATCCAAAAACAATACCCCCTTGTTCATTCGGCTAAAGTCTTGGGTTCCTTAAATTGTTGAGTGTTGTCTTTTTTCTTTTAACTCTTGCTTCTCCTCCCATTGCTTTACGCTCAAATTCTCTGCTCGATGCAGACGGTTGTCATTAATCATCATATTGAGGTGGAACCGTGTCAACTCTTCCAATCCTTTTTCCTTTCGCATCCTCTTCAGTATCAGTGTACGAGGCATCCCAGACTTGAACAGGGACCTCAACAGAAGGACTTGTTTTGCTTTCAACTTTGGTGTCGGGTCGTTCCAGCGAAGCATGTAAATCACTCCTTTCACCTAAGACAGCTTCAACACAGGTTGTGGGAGGTTACGAGTCTTCTCTTGTGGCTTTAGTTCCAGTCTGGGTGAAGGGTAAATTTTGTGCGCAGATCTAATCACTCTGGATTTTCCGTTTCGACTAACGTAAAAGCTCCCGACCCCCGGTAGCCAATACTTTCTGGTTACCTTCCCAGAACTCAAGATCACGCCATGCCTTCGTAATCCTTTGATGAACCACTCTTCAATGGTCTCTTCCCCCAGCCCCACAGGACTCTTCTCTTCCAGCTCTCGAAGCACCTTTGGACTAATCTCAATTGGGGCCGCTAAAAAGTCAGGTTGCCCACGAAAACAATCGATACAAACCAGATGATGAGCATTTGTTTCTGATGAAGGGTAGCCCTTTCTTTTGAATGTACGGTTATATTCCCGATGCATGGCACGCTTGCAAACCTCACACCGACCATCCTCCAACTCCCACACTTTGAGTTGAACTTTCTTCAATTCAGCTAGATACTCCTCCTTTGGCAGTCTCTTTTGAGGTGAATTGCTATTTTCTTTTGCTGTTGCTTCAGTTCTTTGGAAGTAGACTTGCTCTTCATCGATGGTTTCCTCTTAATGGGTGGTTTTCTTTTGTTGCGGGTGGGCACAGGCTTGGTTCCATATCGAACAGGGATGGACTCCTTCCCTAGCTCCTTAGACGCTAAGTAGCGTGTGTAGCTATCCACTAACATAAGAGTCTCAGGATGGACGACAACTGGAGAATCCTCGGTTCCGCTTTGTTGACGTTGGATGGCTAACTCTATCTTCTCTTTCCTCGGTGGACGCTGTTCAAACACTTCTGGAATTTTGATGTCGTAGATCTTCAGGATGGTTGCCACAGCCATGAATGGGTCACCCTTTCTACTAACCTCATATTTAGTATATATCCTAGTCCAATTGGAAAGAAACCTTCTTTTCCACTAACTGGAGAGGCAGCGCCGACTCCAATTTTTCTAGCTCAATTAGGAGAATCATGTAGAATTTCTCCCTCTCATATCCCCTTATAAGCAGTTTGATGGTAAAGTTAATCTCTTTCCTTTCAATATAGATTAGAATGGATTAGAGGGGCTATTACCTCCGTCATAGGGGCTATATCTATTCTCGTCATGCAGAATCTCTATCCTCTCTACAGTGAAAAAAATCCATATATTGAACCTAGTAGACAGGATTCATAGATATGCGATACCATGATAGAAAGAAATGAAAAATATAGAAACGGAAGGACGACAAAAAAGACCGTTACGAGTTTGGCGACAAGGAACGGTCTTTCGGCTCAATTATATTTAATTGAAACGGATAAACAATGTTAAACTCGCGCTCCTCTTTTGATAATATCCAAACACTTTCAAGGATAGCCATCTGCGAAATCTCTGATGTTTATAGTATAGATTCATATAAGAACCCCAATCCCAGATTGCTTTAAGTCAGCCTCCAACTCGTCAATTTGCCGACAAATGTCATGGTGCCAGTCAATATCGTTTGTTTGGTACGCTTGATAAGAAAGCTCATAGAGCGAATTGGCTTTGCGATACAATTCCTCTCTGTATTTCTTAGTTCACGTACCTCCTCTTGACTAAGAGGGCGATCCGAACCCGTTTCTAGTATCAATGCAATTTTTTGCGGAAGGGTCATGCCTTTTACCTCCCTCATTTTCCACCCGGTACCGAATTGATACCGGGTGTGGTAGAATTAAGACTCGATAAGTTTTTCTAAGTGCGGTGTAACGGGTTGCCTCCGGTGAACGGATATTTCTACGACTCAAAGAAAATGGTACTCCGATCACTCAAGTCCTAATAGCAGAAAAGTTAGAAGTGAGCAAGCAACAAGTCAGCCTGTGGGTAACCGGGAAATCCTATCCTCGATGTGAGAAATTGTTCGAACTAGCCCATCTTCTTCAATGTAAGGTAGACGATCTGTACGAATTTACCGAAGAAAAATAGCCTGTCACCACTCATACAGGCTAGAAGCGATTTTAACGCATTTAATGATTTTTCATAGGCAAATACATTAGGACCAGCAACAAAAGCCCTCTTGTCGGAAATTAGAAGGGCTTTTTTATATTGTGCCAGTTGTAAAACACACTTTCCTGAGCCGACTGGATCAGACGAAAATTACAGTGGAAAAACAGTAGTACGCATGCCCAAAAGCTTGCACAAACGCTTAGCTATAGTCTATATAAACTAATCAAATAGCCTGGCAGCAATGCCAGGCTATTCTTTCAAGGCAGTATCAAAAACCTTCCTTTGTGAGATTCCAACACTTGGGGAAAAGGGTTATTTTCTTTTTTTGATGCTTTATTATTCATCTCTTTTACTATCCCACGAATTTCATCCAATTTCTTGTCTTCATTTCTCGTTAAACTAATAGAGGTATTTTTATCAGTTTGATCGTTTAATTCGGTTTTCTTCATTCCAACGGTAGTGGAGACGATACGTACTTCCTTCATTTACTTCAACTTGAGTAAAGTATAGTTCGTAATCACCCGTTAGATATAGAAGGTCTGAACCAGGAGAAAAGGGATCGGATATCTCTTGATCGGGCTTACCGAGAATAGAGATAATCTCTTTCTTTGATTGGTTGAGAGCAACCTCGATCGTCGTTACTTCTTTGCTACCTACTTGGTGATAGAAACGGATTGCTTCATTTTGATAAGAAAAGTAGTCAGCTCCATTGCGGTTGGATTCCAAAGTAGGTTTCCCCCACTTGCTAATGATTTCTGCTTTTTGAGTTCCAAGAGCAAAGGGAATATAAGTAAGCTTTCCATTGGCTCCTATGGCGAGAGTCTCCTCATCCAAGACGAATTTTCCTTCTTGAAAAGGCTCTTTTTCAATTTCTTTTTTCTCCCCTTTTTCTTTTCCTGCCTGTGTTGATTCATCGCTTTGGTTAGTCGTTTTGTTTACTGATGTTTCCTGTGAAGTAGTGGTATCGGTACTACAGCCACTATTCATAAGAAGGATGGCAAGTCCAAAACATATCGAAGTTAGAGCATAGATCCTTTTTCTAAGCAACGGTATGGTAGCTCCTTTCTCTTTCTTTTTATATGGTTGATAGTTACAGTGAAATAGGGTAAGTTAAATTACAGCATAGCATAAGATGGTAATTAAAACCATGGAAAGTATTTTAATGAACCCTGAAATATTTAGTAGAATGCTATTTTAAATTAGTATAATCATTCAAGAGGTTCTATTAAGTATCTAGAATAGGGGACATAAAAAACTTAACAAATAGCGAAAACTTTTTTTTGCATTTTGCCAATTTCCCCTTGCCATTCCTTCTTGTTGGGAATATAATAGCTACTGAAAGTAAGTCTTTCCAACTTTCCCAGTGCGAGTGGTGATTCGAATAGTAGAACATACAATTTATCTTTTTCTTATCGCAATTTTGATCGCAGCAACTATTACAGATATAAGAGAGCGGATTATCTATGATCGTTTTATTCTCATAGGCTTGGCCTTTACCTTGCTCTTTCGTAGCTTTTATCGAAGTGAGCCGTGGTGGGAGTATATCGGTACAGGTGTAGGGGTGTTTCTCGTACTGTTTACGATTGCCGTAATCACAAACGAAAATTCGATTGGCGGCGGTGATGTCAAACTTTTCGCAGTAATTGGGCTGGGGTTGGGCTGGGAGCTATTTTTAGCGGTATTTTTTCTCTCTCATCTTCTTGCTGGGTTATGGTTACTTGGAGTGAAGATGATTCGCTGGCACGAGGTGAATAGGAAGACGACTCTTCCGTTTGCGCCTTTTATCTTGATCGGGATGATTGCTGTTTATCTGGTTTCAGTAAATTATGGATGATGCATTAAGAAATAGCATTAGCTCGCTTTATAAAAATTGGTTGTTGAAACGATGAAGAAATATTTGATACAAAAATCCTATTATATAAGCAGGTGTTAGATATCAATGCAAGATGCTAAGAGAAGAGCCATCATTTTTTTAGTTGTTGCACTATTACTAGCGGCGTTAGCTGGGTATCTATTCTTACAAAAAGTGAGTGCGGTGGATGCGCGTATAGGTAACATGGTTGAAGTATACATAGCTAACAAAGAGATTCCATCACGCCAACCACTGAAGAAAGAATATTTCGATACAGTATCCATTCCTGAGCAGTACTTGCAAGAAGGTGCGATTACAGCAGGGGAGATTGATGCCATCGCACTTGGTAACAATAGTGTTCCGTTAGAGTACCTCGTCTCTGTAGTACCGTTGTCAGAAGGTCAGCCGTTGACGAAAAATATCTTGAAAATGCAGTCCCTTCTTACCACCGATGACAAGCGGATGGTTACATTAGGGCAATCAGATCGGGTTCAATTTGATGGTCAGTTTGAGGCTAATGATCGAATTGACCTTATAGTATCTGATAAAGGTGGAAATGATACCGTTACCAAAGTTTTTATGAAAAATGTACCTATCGTGGGTGTCTCTAAAGATGAAAATGGGGTTGTAAATGCAATCGGATTGGAAATGACGCTAAAAGAAGCTGAGCTTTTTATTCATAAACAAAATTTTGCTATCAATATTCGGGTACTAAAAGCACCTAACGAGGAGAACAAGTCTAAAGGAAAGCAAGGAGCGGCGGAAGAAAAGAAGCCTACAGTAGAACAAAAGGTAGATCCCCCAGCACAGTCGGACCCTACTAAGCAAAATGGGACGGATGAAGGGATGGTTACGGGTGAGCAAGAGGAGAACGAGCATGAGTAGTTTCCTAGGTTTAGAAGGGGAAGACTGTAAACTCTCGCTATCGTATACCAAAGTATTTGCCTAAAAACTGGAGGTCATCGTGCAATGAATGTCCCTTATAAACTATTAATTGTTAGCGACGATTCTTTTCAAGCGGAGGATTTACAAGCAAAGGTGAATACCATAATTCCGCAAAATCAGGTGTTGGAATCGAAAGAGGTGCGGCGAGAAATTGCGCGCATCAAGCCAGATATTGTATTACTTCATGAATCGAAAGAATCAAGTCAGGTGCAAATGCTTCCTTATATAGCAAAAGAGGCGGCAGATGCATTGGTCATCTTTATTACTGAGCGTCGCGATCCTGTTCGTACACGGGACGTAAATCGGTCGGGTGCATTTGACATTCTGTTTATCCCTGAAGAGATCCATGCACTTGAAGATGTATTAAGTAGAGCGGTTAAAGCACTGCAAGTAAAGCGTGCAGAGAATGAATCAGCTGCCAGCTTTTCATGGGCAAAGGGTCAAGTGGTGGCCATGTATAGTGGCAAAGGTGGGAGTGGTCGTAGTTTAATAGCCTCGACGCTCGCGCAAACCATTGGCCTCGATACAAGTTCCAGCGTCCTACTCGTAGATCTAAACCTGCAATATGGTGGGGTAGAAACACTACTCAAGACTGATAATCAACGGACGCTATATGATCTTACCCCAGTACTTAATGAGCTTAACGATAACCATATTCGTAGTGTTACCATGGTGGAGAAGTTTTCGCAAATCGAAGTTCTTCCTAGTCCGGTGGATGCCGAATTAGCAGAACAAATTACAGAAGAGCATGTAGAGCGCCTGTTGCGTACAGCACGTCTTTACTATGACTATATCATTGTCGATCTACCAACAGAGATGAACCCACTTACGTATAGTGTGTTGGAGGAAGCGGATCATATTGGATATGTGATGGTGCCTGATGTGTTGGCGATGAGGGTGTTTGCCAGTGTGCTCGATCTATTTGCCAAGCTAGGCGTTGATCCATTGGGACGATTAGGTATTATCCTCAATCGTACGAATCGGGATACTGAGCTAACAGAAAAGGATTTGAGTCGTCATTTTCAATATCCTGTAATTGGTGAGCTTAGGGAGGATCACAAGAAAGTACAACAGCTAGTTAATCAGGGAAGTCCGATGCGTACCACTCGTCGTGAACGTGGACTCCCAGGGTTTGCTCGCGATATTCAGAAGCTTGCCAAGTGGCTGTTGACCAATCAATCGAGCGAATCGGCTTAAGGAGGAAACAAGCATGTCCTTATTCACACAAGGAAAAGAGAATAGTAGACTGCCGCATCGCAGTAAGCAAGATATGCGTGCTCCCTCCGTAAACGATAATCGCGTAGATGAATTGGCTCATCACTTTAAGGCGCGGTTACTGCGAGAGACAGATCTTGAAAAGCTGACCAGTATGGCTTCTTCGGAACTGCGAGTCACCCTCGACCGCTTGATTGGTCGCTATCTTGCAGATGAACAGGTGGTAATTACTCGTCAAGATCGGGACCGCCTCATTTCTCGCATCATCGATGAATCAGTAGGGTTTGGACCTCTAGAGCCCCTGCTGGAAGACGATACGATCACTGAGATCATGGTGAACGGACCAAGAGAGGTCTATTATGAGAAAGCAGGACGACTACATAAGACGGACATCGAATTTCGCGACGAGGAAGCCCTTCGCCATGTGATTGACCGGATTGTTGCCCCGATTGGTAGACGGATTGATGTGAGTTCACCGATGGTGGATGCCCGTCTCCCTGATGGAAGTCGTGTGAACGCAGTGATTCCACCCATCAGTCTAAAAGGCTCGCTTATGTCGATTCGTAAGTTTCGCAAAGAACCGATCAGCTTAGCTGACCTTGTCGGTTTTAATAGCTTAACGGACGGAATGGGAAAGTTTCTTACCAGTCTTGTACGTGCGAAGCTTAATATTATTATCTCAGGCGGGACAGGTAGTGGTAAAACAACTCTTCTCAACGCACTGGCGTGCTTCATTCCTGAGAATGAGCGGATTGTTACGATTGAGGATATGGCAGAGCTACGTATCCCTCACCCTCATGTGGCAGGGATGGAGGGGCGGCCTTCTAACGTAGAAGGAAAAGGTGAAGTAAGCATTCGTCAGCTGGTGAGAAACTCACTCCGGATGCGTCCAGATCGCATAATTGTAGGTGAGGTGCGTGGTTCTGAAGCCTTTGATATGTTGCAGGCGATGAATACGGGTCACGAAGGTTCACTTACCACCGTGCACGCCAATACTCCATCAGATGCGATGAGTCGTTTGGAAGGGATGGTCATGATGTCAGGCATGGATCTCCCGTCAGAGATCATTCGCCAATACATCGTCGGTGCCGTTGATTACATCGTGCAAATCACCCGTCTTCCCGATGGTCAGCGCAAAATGCTCAATATCTCAGAGATGCGCTCTAAACCGGATGGCTCTGTACAGATGGTGGACATCTACCGCTACGTACAAACAAATGTAAACGCAGATGGGCGTGTGCAAGGTTACTTTACCCCAACCGGAAACCTCCCTGAATGCTTGGGTCGAATGCAAGCATATGGTGTGCCGATGAAGCAAGCAGAATTCCGCCCAGTAGAAGGAGGGAGAGCTTAATGGACACAGGACTATTAGTCGCCCTCTTCGGTGGCGGTGCCGTCTTTTGCTGGCTCTTGGCGATGTATCATGTGTTGAAGATGCGGAGGGCGAAAGGAAGGACGAGTGAACGTGTGGAAAAATGGTTCACTTCCGACTCTACCGCCCGCTGGTCCGACTCCCTCGCCGATCGCCTCGACGAAATGAAATGGGCAAAGAAGCTAGAACCAAAACTAAAACGAGCAAGCATAAAGCTGAGGCCGTCGGAGTATGGGGCGATAATGATTGTTGGGTGGTTTGCGATCCTCTTATTTTTTTATTACTTAATGAGCTTTCCATTTTGGGTTAGCTTTTTGTTAGCAGATATTCTTCTCCCACTGGGATCAACTTTACTCTTGAGCTCTCGGAAACATATCTATGTTCACCAAATTAACAAACAGCTTTCGGAAGTATGTAGGTTGCTAAGTAGTGCAGCTAGAGCAGGTCTTTCGATTCCACAAGGACTTGAATTGGTTGTTAAAGAAATGCCTTCTCCGATTAAGGATGAACTTGGGATTGTAGTTCGAGAATTAAAGCTAGGAAAGGACACGGAAATGGCATTAAAGGATATGTTAGTCCGTGTGAAAAGTAAAGATGTACAGGTGTTTGTAAATGCACTCATCATTCAACGTAGAGCGGGTGGAGACCTGGCAAGCGTATTGGCGGAAATGGCAAACACAATGGAAGAACGGAAGATCATTCACAAGACGATTGACTCAACGATTGCACAAGCAAGATATTCAGCTTATTTATTGCCGATTATTTCGATCTTTATCGTTGTGATGATGAGCAAGATGATTGACAACTTCTATGATTTCTTTACATCCATGTTTGGAATTATTGTTGTAAGTATTTTTGTTGTGATGCAGGTTCTTGGTTTTATCATTGTGAAGAAGATTGCAGATATTAGAGTATAGGGGGGAGATCATGGCAATTTTCTTATCAGTTATTGGTGCATGGTTTTGCCTCTTATTCGGGGCTATATCTTATTTTTCGTTTCAAAAAGAACAGGTTTCGGTTAGATCCAACTTAGATGTCCTTATCCCCCCCTGGAAGTATCTTAAGCAAAAATCCAGTCAGGTTCATCCTGTACATCGATGGATGGACGGACTATCCGATACGGGGAAGAAAATTGAGATATTGAGTGATCCTATAGAATTAGAGGACATTTTGATTAAAGCGGGCTTTCCATATCAGATGACGATTGATCGCATTCAAGGGGCAAAGGTGCTCTTTATGTTAGGTGGTCTAGCTTGTGGTTTTGTTGCTTATGTCATAGGTCTTCCTTTCGCTACCTTATCTCTTATATTCTTGCCATTCATCGGTTATTTACTACCTATATACGGAATTAAATTACTGGCTAAGAGACGTCAAGATCAAATACGTTATGATCTACCAGATTTTCTAGATATGATGAGTATTACTTTGCAAGCAGGAATGGGTTTGGATGAAGCTCTTGCCTATTATTCTGAAACGAATAAAGGTCCACTAAGTGAGGAGTTTGCCCGTCTAAATCAAGAAATTTTGTTTGGGGTTCAAAGAGAAACCGCATATCGTGCTTTTTTACGCAGAACTACCTCTTCGGAACTAGAAGCATTAATTCAATCATTAATTCAAGCACATAATTTAGGTACCCCTATCGCAGCAACATTTGCTCAACAAGCACAAGAAATGAGGCGTATGCGTGCGGAACAAGCAAAAGAAGCAGCAGGCAAAGCATCTCCTAAGATTTCCTTGGTAAGTACTCTGCTTATAGCACCATCTATTATGCTCTTAATGGTCGGGGCTATTGTATATGGATACTTTATTGCAGGAGATATATTTGGATGAAGCCAAATTAGGGGGTGGTTAAAACAGCATAAATTGATAGATAGAACTTGTACTAAGGAATAGAATTTCAACTTACAACTAAAATTTAAGGAGGAAGTAAAGTGAACAAGTGGACGGAGATACAGCTAGGCTTGGCGATGGTACGTGAGTATTTGCCAACACTAAGAAAGACAGCATCGAGCAAGAAAGGATCACCTACGCTAGAGTATGTTGTAATCATCGCAGTGGGAGCAACATTTGCCGGAATTTTGTTAAATGTATTTAAAACTGATGAGGGAAACTCAATTGCTAATGAATTAACAACCAAAGTTAAAAATATGATTACAAATTCAGGTGATTTAGTAGGTGGTGGTTCCGATGCCGATGCAGAAGCTAAGAAGGAATGTGAGAAGCAAGGTGGTACTTGGAAAGATGGTGAGTGTCAAGGGTAAAGGAAATTAAAACAAATAATTAAAGGTGTAGCTTACTGCCGTGTGAGCTACACCTTGATAGGGAAGGTGATCTTATGTTGACGAGATATGGAATCAGGCTTTTTACGTTATTCCTGTCTGCTTGTCTGCTTGTGTCGTGCTCTAATTCTACCCCCACCCCTCCTGTTTCTGATAAAAAAGAAGAGGAGAAAGGACAAGTAGAAAAAGTGGAAGTAAAAGACTTTGAACCTGCCAAGGAAGTAGAGGGAATGCTAACTGAAGGACCAGGAAAGTACGCAGGAGAACGTTATGATAAGAAGAGAATAAAGGAAGAATTAATGCAGTTTTCAAAAGGCCTAACCGGTCAGGAAGCATACAAAAAATTATTGCAGTTATTAGCCGAAGACTATGCACCAATCGATAAGAAATATAAAAATTTTGATTATACATTCTATAATCCGAATGCGGACGATACACCTAATGGGACAGATGATAAAGGCTCCGATAATAAGAGTGACAAGTCTGCTCAAGTGAGTATTTTAATCGATGCAAGTGGAAGCATGGCGGGAAAAGTGAATGGACAAACCAAAATGAAGTTGGCGAAAGAGGCAGCAGAGCGATTTGCTTCTTCACTTCCGCAGAATGTGAAAGTTTCTGTCGTAACTTATGGGCATAAAGGGAGCAATCGTGAACAGGACAAGAAAGTATCATGTAATAGTACAGAAGAGATCTATCCTTTGTCCGAGTATAATGAAGCGAAATTTAATAAAGCATTGAACAATATTAACCCCACAGGTTGGACGCCTATTGCATCTGCAATCGAAAAAACCCATCAATCACTTCAACAAAATACAAGTGCAGATACTGAAAACGTCGTATTTATTATAAGCGATGGAATAGAGACATGTGATGGAAATCCTGTAGATGCGGCAAAGAGCCTTCATCAGTCCAATATTCAAGCTGTTGTCAATATCGTAGGATTTGATGTTAATAATGAGGCTCAGCAAGAATTGAAGAAGATAGCAGATATCGGCGGAGGGGAGTATGAAACTGTTAAGAGTGCGAAAGACCTTAACTCATACTTTAATAAGAAGAATATGGAGTTGATTTCAGCATGGTCTAAGTGGGGGGGGGATAGTAAAATAGAAATTTCAAGGATGTATAATGATAAATTTAATGAACTAGGTAAAATAAGTAAAGAATTCAATGGAACAATAGATTTAGAATATGCAAGGTTGCAAGATGCCTTTACACAATTACAAAAAGAAGAAATACTAAACAGTGGAGCAATAAATGATTTGAATCGCATTCTCTTAGATCGTAAAAATAAATTAGATAGATATTATTTAGATAAACACCGAGGTCTAAATATTATTATAAGTACGAATTATCATTCTATTAAAAGTAAGATAGAAAAAATAAGACAAGAAAATATAAAAAAAAATAAGTAGGCTTGTAGGTGGCGTTTTAGAGAGAAGAATACAAGCAATAGGGTAATAATTTTAATTGAATGGTTTCTATATGCATGTATTTATGGGCTTTTAATAATATGCATTTGATACCTAGGGGTGGAAGTAATTATGAATAAAATGAAGCAACGATTTTTTGCAAAAGTGATTTTACTATTTTACAGCTTCATGTACGTATTCTCGTTCATGAGTATAGCGTATGCTGGGAATAACGCAGTAACTGTTCCTGATATTGAAACAAATGTGGAAATCCAGTTCCCTAGTGTGGAGACCCGGGTTTATATACAAGATCCGGAAGTAAAAACGGAGTCAAACACAGATACGAAGAAAGTAGATAGTAGCGGGGGATTTACTTCATCCGGATGGTATAAAAGTGTTAAATATGTAGTGAGTGATTTTGCTGTTGCTAAAGTACAGATCATTATAGGAACTCTTACCGATAGTTTAAGCCCTAAAGATACACTAATGTACTCCAAGAGTTCTCTCCCTCGGACAACCATAGGATTATTTGCATCAGATAATAGTTGGTTAAAATTAGGTGTTGATTTCTGGTCTTCTGCGGAGCATGGAGTCCAGGGTTGGGGTATGGTTCAGGAGTATAAAGTTGCGAGGCAGTCTATTTTACAAGCAGGTGGATCTAGTCAAGGATCACAGTTTGCTCAAGCAGGTAGTAATTTATCAAGAGCAGGCACTTATGCGGCTAGGTTAGGGAAAGCGTGTGCATATACTGGCTTGGTCTTTTCCGGGATAGAGTTGATTGATAAAACCCATGGTGCAGTCACTACTACAGGTCAGGAAAGAAAAGATAATATTGCCGGAATGGTGGGAGCGGTGGGTTCAGGCTTGATGTCTGGAGCTGCTTTAGCTGGACCCACTCCATTGGGGATAGGTTTATTTGCAGCTGGAGCGCTCATGTGGGCAGGAAGTGCTGCCTATGCTAACAGGAAAAAAATTGTGGCAGCGGGACGTGCAATTTGGAACGGAGGGAAAAAAGCAGGAAAGGCTATTGGAAATGGAGCAAAAAAGGCAGGACAGGCAATTGGGAAAGCAACCGTTGCTACGGTGAATACAACTGCAAAAGTAGCAAAAAAAGGTTGGGGAAAGGTTAAGTCTTTATTTGGATAGGACTCTATCGAAATTTATGGTTCTAGGGTGTTATTGCTTTAACAATATAGTGCGTAATGGATGAAGTTAATTTTTGATTATAAGAGTGTGTATTTATAACCCCTAAAATATTTAATATGAGGTGAACTTATGAATAGAATCTTTCTAGAGTATAAATTGACATCCCCTTTTCCTGATCCACCAGAGCGAATTGAGAAGGCTCTGCTTCCATATCTTAAGTCAAACGAATCCTACAATATATTTCCTACTAGATCAGAGATAGATGGTAAAATATATTATTGCGTTGGGATAATGAAAGGAAAGAAGGATTTAAGAAAACCAGCTTCTGGATATGTGATTGTTCGAGATGATTCAGATCATGCAGTGGTTCCGATGAGAGAGGAAAGTATAAAACCTCTCTACATTCATAAGGACACGGACTCTATATTTCGTACTCTTTATTCCACAGGTTATCGCTGGTCAAAGCGCTCAATACGGATTTGTAAATGGTTGGTTTTCACATTAAACATTGCTGATCGTGCATTGGAAAAACCGCTTCCTCCTGGAGTAGAAGAATCTTATCAACGGTTTCTTAGTATCGCTTCAGTCATTCGTGATAGGCAGCAAACCATTGTAGAGAGTATAGATGAAGCACAATTACTATTTGCAGAGATGACAACACACCATGTTATTAATGAACATCTTTATGATAGGGTCTGGGGGTGCTTTTTACGAACAATGAATGCAGTGTATGACCAACATGATATACAGATACAAACTTTAGAAGATCGCAAAATGTTTTTGCGTCATTTATTTAAAGCAATTCGGCCATGGCGCTTTCGTTTGATTTATGCCTACATAAGTTTGTTGAAACATCACATTTCTCTATTGGCTTCAGATAGTAATAAGAGGGATCATAGAGAAGTAGGGGAGTTTTTATCACAAGATATTCCTAGACTTGAAAACTCAGATACCATGGAAGCTTTGCTTAGAAATCCAAGGATATAGTATGATGTGGGATTTTTTAAACTAGGTTGATTATAATGAGGTGAAAGTCGTGTCTATATTACAAAGCTCTCTTCATTTACTTAGGCAACAAGCTATGCGGATTATAATTCTTGCCATAACAATAGTATTGCCAGTACAGGTGATAACCTTTGGTTACGTAAACTATTTTTATGCATACTATGGACTTCTTGATTTAGTCTTTATTGCAGATGCATTATACGCTTTTTTAATTTTGTTAGGGTTATCAGTGGTGCAGATTCCATTTATAAAAATTGCGAAGCTTGATACGGGGGGAGATCAAGTAACATTAAGGGATGCTTATAAGGCTACCATAATTCATATGTTTCCCATATTTGTAATGGGGATTGTATATGCATTTTTTACGGTGTTGGGCGGGATATTTTTCATTATTCCTGGGATCGTGTTCTCCCTTCTCTTTTTTCTTTTTCCTTATGTGGCTGTAATGGAAGGAACGCATTGGTGGAAAGGTTTTAAGAGAGCTTTTATCGTAGCTAAAAAACATCTACTTAAATTATTTCTGCTTATATTTCTATTGGGTATTACAGAAGCGGCGATTGACTTAGCAATTCAGTATACACTTACGGTGATATCAGGAAAAGTAATCATACTTCTACTCATTCAATGGTTCATTAACTCTGTATTTATCGCGTATTTCTCATTTTTGATATCGAAGCTGTATATAGAATGGACAGGACTTCTCGAAACAGAAGAGCATGAAGATTGGCTGATGAAAATGGAGTTTTAAAATAACGAGAAATAAATGAAGGTGGACTGTTGTAATGAAGGTTACATTAAAAAAAACCAAAGGAAATATTACAACTTTATGGGTAGCAGGTTTACCTCTCTTTATGTTGGTGTTACTTTTCCTGAGTACATTAGTAAATATATGGATTTCCCATTCGGCGTCCCTAAATGCAGCGGATGCTGCCAGTCTTGCCGCGACCAAAAAATTAGATGAGTGGTATGACAGTCAATACAAAGCAGAATTAGCAGAGGTGAATCGGTGGAATTTTATACATGAACTTGGGCCAGGTGATCCAGGATATAGAAACCCGTACCACTATATCTTAGGAACCGATGATAAGAAGACGGCCTTTATGAAGCGAGTTGTGGCAAATCATAAAATAGCACTCCAACAAGAGGTTAAAAAATATCTAAAAAAGCATAGTGCTGATAAGGGATGGATCGTACTCTCTGTTAATGATCGAGTAGAAATCATAGCAGAGTCTGCATTTGAACCATTGATATTAGAAGAAGAATTTAGGGAGGAATATGTCAAAGGGACTGGAACAGGACCTAAGAGAATCTATTTAGAATGGCTACCTGAAAGGTCCATAAAAATCCCGATCAAATAAGATTTACTGAGGGAGAAGGGATTGAAATGGAACGAGACAAGTTAAGGAAATCTTTGCGCTTACGCAAAGGTGGACCCACATTAGAATTTATTACAATTCTTCCGCTTGTGTTCTTTATGTGTTTGTTCGTTTGGCAATTTTGTGTTGCTGGTATGGCAGTGATGGAACTACAAGCACATGTAAAAAAAGTAGCACGAGAGGTGACGACGATGGGTGAAAAGGAAGCGGAAAAGGTGGGTAAAAAGAGCTTTGCCGACACGGACAACTATTACTTATACGATCTAGAAGTAAAAAAAGATGCTGGTGAAGTGATTGTTAAAGCTGATCTACGCATCGATTATGTATTTCTCCCCTCACTCGGTTCTTTTTCTTATGAGACTGAAGCACGTGCACCACTGGTACAGTAATCAGATACTCATGATCCATATATCTAAGAAGAGGTGTAGAGAGGAGGAGAGTACATGAAGGAAAGTTGCGGAGAACGTATATACAGGCGTGGAGCTTCTATGATGGTAAAAGGGTGACTAAAGGGTAGAAAGTAACTCATATAGGATCTTAGTGAGACTCGACTGGACACCGCTTTCATTTAGAATGGTAGATCAACGGACTTCGCTACTAATTATGAAGAAATCAAACTAAGAAATATATAAGAATGAACCATATGCATATACTTTAGCGAAGGACGATAGATGGCTGAATGTAAGGGGGAAATGAGATTCTCACTACTTAATTACATTTGATTAATTGCGAGCTGATGTTGACATTCGTCTATTATATAGGACGCAACACGGTTATTATAGTTTCTTGTTATATCTGGAAGGTGGGTATATTTTCAAATGAATAGAAGATACCGAAGTATAACTGCAAAAGTAGTTTTATTTTTAGTTTGTTTTATGTACTCATGTTCTTTTGTTAGTATTGCCTTTGCAGGTAACAATGCTGTGGAAGTTCCCAATATCGAAACCAATATTGAGATCCAATTCCCTACGGTTAGGACAGATATCACTATTCAAGAACCTAGTGTAAAAGCGCCAGAAGATAGTAAGGCAGGAGAAATGGAAAAGAGTGAGGGTGCTGTAGATGGAACCGAGTTTGAATGGAGTCATTATAAATATGTATCTGATTTGACGAGTAAAGTAACAGCTTGGAGAGCAACTGCTAAGAGTGTTCAGCATTGGACTGAAATATATAGACAAGCTGTTGTAAATGGAACGAATGTAAGTGATCTACCTGAGGAACTGTTAACAAGGAGTTCAAGACAACAAAACATATATAATCCCCATATGGGATCAGGGTATGGTTTGTTTGGATCTGCGGTAAGGGGGATAGGTGACTTATTTTTACCAGATGATTCAATCGTAAGTGCTGGGCTAGACACATGGGATTCTATTGATAGAGGGATTGAAGTAGGTCAACACTATGGGGAGTTTAGTAGGTGGCTCAAGAGTGGCGAATCCTTTGTGGGGAATTCTACACAACTAGTGGGTAATTTATCAAAAGCAAGTAAAATATTAGGGCAAGTAAATGTGGGATTATCAGCTGTTGGGATGGCTGTGGATGGATACGATGCATACACTAAATTTGCTGATGGAGATAATGTTGGGGGATGGCAAAGCACAGGGAGTGCTCTTATGGCGGGTTCAGTTGCCATAGGTGCGGCAGCGGCATTGGTAGGCGTAGCAGCCGCACCCGTCACCCTTGTGGTCGCTGGTGTGGGTTTGGGGATTTGGGCTGGGGCGACAATATATAAACATAAAGAGAAGGTGTGGAAAGCAATAAAGAATCCTAAAAAAGCCTGGAATAATGCAAAAAATGATGTTAAAAAAGCGGCTAATAACGCTGCGGATACTGTGAAAGGTTGGTTTAGCTAAAAAGTATTATTTAGAGGAGAGTATAGAGTGAAAAAACTACCCAGAGAGATAGAGTTAATTGTTCAAAAATACCAAGGAAACAATGGTGCGTTTGGTTTTTTAGATTTACTTGTGGAATATAAGGGAACTAATTACTATCATATATTTTTCAAGGGGACAAACAAACATATGATAGTTGATGAAAATGGACGGTTACCTTGGTATGAAGATTGCGAACCTTTAGTTCGGCAGCATCGGTTTTTAGTCTATTGGAACGAAACTATTCTTCAGAGAGGCCTAGAGCAAGCAAAAAAGCATCACCAACGTATATTTAGTAATAAGGCTAAAATGTTGAAAAGGATGAAACGAAAAGTAGAAAGTAAAATGCCTGAAGATGTTTGTCTTTCTATGGATCGGTATATTACTATGGCAGAATCTATAGCGGAAGGAAGAACGATTTTAGCGAAAGCTGTAAAAGAGTCAAGGGAATTATTTTTAAGTTGTGTCGATACTAATGTATTAACAGAGGAAAAATTAGAGATACAAATGGAAAATCAACGCATCTATATGGAAAAAGGATATCGCGAAGTAATGGCTCAACTAGATACTTACGAGGATAGAAAAATAGTGCTTCGGTTTTTACCATGGAGAATTCCGATATGGCGTTTCGACTTATGGTTGATCCTTTATTATATCTGGGCTATGCATCATTTGATGCTTGCAAAGGAAGCTAGGGGGATGGAAAAGACAGTTAAAGAAGATATGGAAAGATTTTTATTCGGTGATGGTAAAATACGCCGGTTAGAAGTCGCAGTTAAAGATTATTGGAACAAATTACTTAATCCAAAAAGGGAGCAGCTATGAATAGTATTAAAAATGCGGCCGATATATATATATCCAATGTAAGTGTAATCTTGAAGATAATTATTATCTATTCGCTACCTATTCTACTTATTAATTATTACATCTCTAATTATTTTTATATATATTTCGATCTTCTAGGTTTAGGATTTATAGGGGCATTTGTGGTTTCTTGGATTCAAATAGTTGTTTTTGCGCTACTACAATTGCCCTATATTCAAGTTGTTATTGATGAAGAGGGAGGAATGTTAAAGGTATCTAGAATACTGGATCAAGTGTCTAGTAAGATGTTTGCAGTCTACCTGATAGGTCTGGTACAGGTGATCTTGGTGGCGATAGGAAATATATTTTTAGTCATACCAGGGATCATCATTTTACTTTTAACTTTGCTATTTCCTTATGCTATTTGTATAGATGACCGGAAAGGTTTAGGTAGTCTTAAGCGATCTGCCAAGGTAAGCAGTTCTCACCTTTTCAAGTTAATAGGTTTATTATTGATAATGGGTTTGTTGCAAGGGATAATTCAATTATTAATTTTATATGGAGGGATGGTGCTGACTAACTCTTTATTATTTTTAGCGCTCATGCAAATAGGGACTAGTGCTTTGTGCATACCTCTGTTTACTTTCATTTTAGCTCTTAATTATATGAACTGGACAAACTATGCGGATAAGGAGGTATGGGATTAGTTAGTAGGATAAGATAGGGGCGAAGAATTTGAAGATAAGGATTGATGAGATCTACCCACTAAATATCTTGATTAAAGACAAGAATATTACGGCATTAAGTTTTAATCCAATGGTTGGATCCGACTGTAAGTACTATAGGACAAGTTAAAAATGAATTATATAGTCTTAGACGAAAATGGACTGACACATTGAAGTGATTTATGATATATACCTCATTCTATAATATTTATTGATCAGGGATTTGATCTGCGGTATTCCGACTAGTTTGTGTTGCTGGTATGGCAGTATACAAGCACATGTAAAAAAAGTAGCACGAGAGGTGACGACGATGGGTGAAAAGGAAGCGGAAAAGGTGGGGAAAAAGAGCTTTGCCGACACGGACAACTATTACTTATACGATCTAGAAGTAAAAAAAGATGCTGGTGAAGTGATTGTCAAAGCTGATCTACGCATCGATTATGTATTTCTCCCCTCACTCGGTTCTTTTTCTTATGAGACTGAAGCACGTGCACCACTGGTACAGTAAGTAATCAGATACTCATGATCCATATATCTAAGAAGAGGTGTAGAGAGGAGGAGAGTACATGAAGGAAAGTTGCGGAGAACGTACATACAGGCGTGGAGCTTCTACGGTAGAATTTATCGTCATTCTCCCTTTGTTTATCTTACTAAGTTTAGTCGTTTGGCAGCTCATTATCACTGGTATGGCAGTAGTAGATGCTCAAGCGGCTGTTCGTGATGCGGTCAAAGTTGCTTCTTTGACGGGAAATGAGGAAAAGGCGAAAGAGCAGGGGGAATCTTCATTCGGGGGAGATTACAAAGACTACAAATTGAAGATGAAAGTCAAAGTTGAAAGTCTATCTGAGATGGCATACGCTACTGCCAAAATAGAAATTCCTGTAATTTTTATGGACAGTGTTCCCTTTACCTATGAAACGAAAGGAGAAGCCCCCCTTTTGCGAACGGGTACGGGATCAATAGGGGGTGGTGCACCTGAGTTTTTGGATACAGAGGGTGGGGTGCTTGGACCACCTTTAAAAGTGATGTATATCAATTCAGATTATGGTCCGAGATGGGGAGCGTTCCATGGGGGCTGGGATCTAAAAGGGGCCGAAGGAACTCCGATGTTTGCTGCTGAAGGGGGTAAAGTAATACGCGCAGGAGCATCTAATGGGTACGGTACCTTGATCATTATCCACCATGAAGAATTAAACTTGTACACGTGGTACGCACATAGCTGGCAGAGAGATATATTGGTTAAGGTTGGCGATAAGGTAGAAAGAGGGGAGCAAATCTCGTCTGTGGGAAATAACGGAAAATCTACCGGGCCTCATCTACATTGGGAGGTAAGGTATGGAGGCGTTCCTGGAACTCATACCAATCCTAGGCCCTATTTGGATAGTGATGTGGTAAATTAACAGTGGAGGTTGGTTCGAATATAGAGGGGGGTTATCATTGCTAAGAAATTATCAACCTATCAAGAAATGTTTATACATGCTGGTGATATGTGTAGTGCTATCGTCATGTGCAGGTTTACAAGAAGAGAATTCGTCTGTAGGGAAAGATGATAAATCTGGTAATGATCTATATGATGAAGGAAAATTCGTGTTAAATGAACATACCCTCTCTGAAGCTAGCAAAGGTCGCCTAACATACATCCCATTTGAGATCGGTACAGATATAAAAGAAGTAAAGGCGGCTTGGGGAGAACCAGACGAAAGTGGGAACATCGAGGGAAAGTATCTTTACTATAAGGATCGAAAAACATACATCTATATGCATCTAGACGATAAGGTATCGGCAGTTGGGGGTAAAACAGAGCTGAGTAGACAAGCAATGATTAATATTTTAGGTCGACCTTCTGATGAGTTTGAGAGTGATTTATCTTATGTTACGGGCGACTACTTTATCTATATAACCGGTGATACCGTCATGTTAAAGCCGTACAAGAAATGATCAAATTCGTTTCAGCTTATGCCGAAACATCAGGGAACCAGGTGGAGTCTTGACTCTACCTGGTTGGAAAACTCCACTTATAGGAATGAGGTTCTTTGCGCTGGAGAAAAGTGTATTCCTTCATCTAGAAAAGTGGTGAATGATCATAACTTACACATATCTGGATCGAAATCATATGGGTTATATAAATAATGGAATAGGTGGGAGCTTGACTTTAGCTTACGAATATCACGGACTTATATATGCAATAGATTGTAGGCGGGCATATGGGTTTGTCAAATGAAAAAGAAACTCGATACTATGTAAAGTAGGAAGGTGATTTTATGAGCCTGAAATATATTAGTCTATTTATAGTGTTTTCATTGTCTGTTTGTTTAATGGTGTCATGCTCAAACACGGTTTCCCCTATATCAGAAAAGTCAGATAAAAAATCCGACCAAATAGAAGAAGTAGAAGAGATTGAACAAATTCAAATGAAAGACTTTGAACCTGCCAAGGAAGTAGAGGGAATGCTAACTGAAGGACCAGGAAAGTACGCAGGAGAACGCTATGATAAGAAGAAACTAGAGGAAGAAATAAAACAATTTTCAAACAACTTAACTGCTCAGGAAGCATACAAAAAATTATTGCAGTTATTAGCCGAAGACTATGAACCAATCGATAAGAAATATAAAAATTTTGACTTAACATACTATAATCCGAATGCGGACAAGACACCTAATGGGACAGATGATAAAGGCTCCGATAATAAGAGTGACAAGTCTGCTCAAGTGAGTATTTTAATCGATGCAAGTGGAAGCATGGCGGGAAAGGTGAATGGACAAACCAAAATGAAGTTGGCGAAAGAGGCAGCAGAGCGATTTGCTTCTTCACTTCCACAGAATGTGAAGGTTTCTGTCGTAACTTATGGGCATAAAGGGAGTAATCGTGAACAGGACAAAAAAGTATCATGTAATAGTACAGAAGAGATCTATCCTTTGTCCGAGTACAATGAAGCGAAATTTAATAAAGCATTGAACAATGTTAACCCCACAGGTTGGACGCCTATTGCATCTGCAATCGAAAAAACCCATCAATCACTTCAACAAAATACAAGTGCAGATACTGAAAACGTCGTATTTATTATAAGCGATGGAATAGAGACATGTGATGGAAATCCTGTAGATGCGGCAAAGAGCCTTCATCAGTCCAATATTCAAGCTGTTGTCAATATCGTAGGATTTGATGTCGATAATGAGGCTCAGCAAGAATTGAAGAAGATAGCAGATATCGGCGGAGGGGAGTATGAAACTGCTAAGAGTGCGGAAGACCTTAATTCTTACTTTAATAAGAAGAATACGGAATTGATTTTAGCTTGGTCTAAGTGGTGGGCAAAAAGTTTTCAAGAAATTACGAAGATGCATGGGGAAAAGTGGAGCGCCCTAAAGAAGATTTCTCCAGAATTTCGCGAGCAAATTTTGATGGAAAAAACGAGGTTAGATATAGCTCTAAGCCAAATGAGAATAGATAAAAAAGTGAGCTTAGAGTCTGGTAATGAACTTCAGCGCTTAATTCAAACTCGTTATAGTAAACTACAAAAATACAATGTGGATCAATATGATTTTAATTTTTATTTCATCGTCTGGAACTACAATCAAATGAAACGAGAGATTAAAAAAATAGAGAATGAGAACATAGAAAAAATCAGCTAATTCGAAGTAATAGTTGCATTTATCTCATTACAACTGTAGGTATTCAAACCACTATAAGACACTCTTTCATTTACGGAGTGAGTAGTGGTAGTTATAAAAACCTGATGCAACTAGAGGTGGTGATAGGAAGACTAATGATACCTAGGGGTGGAAGTAATTATGAATAAAATGAAGCAACGATTTTTTGCAAAAGTGATTTTACTATTTTACAGCTTCATGTACGTATTCTCGTTCATGAGTATAGCGTATGCTGGGAATAACGCAGTAACTGTTCCTGATATTGAGACAAATGTGGAAATCCAGTTCCCTAGTATGGAGACTCGGGTTTATATACAAGAACCGGAAGTAAAAACGGAATGAAACACAGAAACGAAGGAAGTGGATAGAAATGGGGGATTCGCTTCTTCTAGGTGGTATAAAACTGTTAAATTATGAAAGAAGTGAAACACATGAAAAAGACTTACCTAGAGTTTAAGCCAACAACCCCTTTTCCTGATCCACCTTCTCGCATTGAACGGGTTCTTCAACAATATGTTCATGAAGGGGAATCATATAGTATCATGCCTACTAGGGTAGATATTAATGGGAGTATCTACTATTGTGTTGGAATAATTAGAGGGAAGTTAGAGGCGTACAGAGCAGCTTCCGGGTATTTGATGGTTCGTGACGATGGGAGGGATGTATTTGTTCCAACAAGAGAGGAAAGTGTAAAGCCGTTTTACATGCATAGAGAATCAGATTCTATTCTTGCTACTCTTTATTCCATTGGTTATCGGTGGTCGCAACGTTCTATGTGGGTATGTAAATCATTACTATTTATACTGGATCATGCAAAAAGGTTGTCAAAAGGGACTTTTCCTCCTGAAGTTGAGCTTGCGTATCAGCGATTTCGTAGTATAGCAACAGTCATATTAGAAAGACAGCAAAACATTATAAAGAGTGTAGATGAAGCGCAGGAGTTGTTTGCAAAATTTACGACTGAGCATGTTATTGATGAAGAACTTTATAAAATGATATGGGCGTGTTTTATGCGAACTATGAACTCAGTATATGATCAACACGAGATACAGATAAGCACACTGGACGATAGAAAGCAGTTTCTTCGATATCTATTTAGACAGTTGCGACCATGGCGTATACGCTTGATTGGGGTATATCTCATATTATGTTGGAATCATATTGATTTAATGCCTTCCGGAAGTAATATGAGTGATCATAAAGATGTAGAAGAATTTTTGTCTCAAGATGACCCTAAACTTAAAAATATGAAGTCATTAGACAAATTGCTTAGAAACCCTGTTATCTAGTAGTGTCGTTGGTTTTAAACATAATGATTCCTATGGACTTCTGATCTTTCTATTAGTCAATATGGAATCTGTAAAAATCGGGTTAGCTTAAGAGTAGTATTTTGAGGAGAGTACAAGATGAAGCAGCTTCCTAGAAAGATAGAGTTAATTGTTCAAAAATACCAAGGAAACAATGGATCATATGATTTTCTAGATTTGCTTGTGGAATATGAGAGCACTAAATATTATCACATATATTTTAAGAGGTCTAAAACCTACTTGATAGTCGATGAATATGGGAAGTTGCCTTGGCATGAGGATTGCGAACCTTTGGTTCGACAGCACAGGAATTTAGTCTATTGGAATGAAACTATCCTCCAGACAGGGTTAGAGAAAGCGAAGACGCACCACCAACGAATATTTTTCAATAAGGTTAAAATGTTGAAGAAGATGAAACGAAAAGTAGAAAGTAATATGCCTGCAGATGTTTGTCTTTCCATGGATCGGTATATTGCTATGGCAGAATCTATTGCGAAAGGAAGAGTAGTTTTAGCGAAGGCTGTAAAAGAGTCTAGAGAATTATTTTTAAGTTGTGGAGATACTTACGTTTTAACAGAGAAAAAACTAGAAAAACAAATGGAAAATCAACGTATCTATACGGAAGTGGGTTATCGTGAAGTAGTGGATCAACTAAACACCTATGAAGATAGAAGAAAAGTGTTACGGTTTTTACCATGGAGGATTCCGGTATGGCGTATCGATTTATGGCTGATCCTTTATTATATTTGGGCCATGCATCATTTGATGCTTGCAAAGGAAGCTAGAGGGATGGAAAAGACAGTTAAAGAAGATATGGAAAGATATTTATTCGTAGATGGTAAAGGAATCATGTAACAATTTACTCAATCCAAAAAGGGCAAACCATACTAACTCCACACATGCATCCCAATACGATTCTGTATTATAGAATACCATCACTATTTGCTATCTATGCTGCATTGCGTTGATACTATGCTTTCGCTGTTTCTATTAACTATGATCAGTCTCAATAGGGAAACCAGTAGCTATATACAGTTTTAAAGTATTTTCCCCGATCCGAAGTATGTGAAAGGAGAGATAGGTATGTATGCCCAATCAATAAGATCTTTCTTCTTAAAATAGAGAGAGAGGGTCCTCAAGAGGAGATTGAAGATAAGAAAGACAAAATGAAGGGAGGTTGATTCTATTAAATAAATGAAATACAGAAATATAGTTGTAAAAATAAAAGGGAGTTTTTAGAAATGATGCAAAAAGGTTTCGTTCTGAACTGGAGTTATGAAGATAGATAAGGGAGATGTGTCCGGATGGAACGAAAAACGCATGGGACATACAATCGGAGTTCAAAGAAATGTTGAAGCTAAAGGAAGAAAACGAATTCCTAAAAAGGCTATGGCCATATTCGCTAAAAAGTAGACCAGAACGATGTTTTAATGGCTTTTCAAGAGATCAAGGAGCAACATGCCATGCAAACGGTGTGTGAGACCCTCAACGTGCCAAGAAGTACGAACTACCGATCGTTGAATTAAAAGCCATCTTCTCATGGCCGGGAGAACCAGATATTAAATCAAATGATCCTTGATATTTACATAAAAAGCAAAGTGCAGCGCTCGATGTGTTTTCTCGATCACCCATAAGAAATTCCAACCTATTCTAAGAAGGCATCCATCCAAGAGCGCAAGAACCTCTTAAAGAGGAATTTCACCACAACGGGGTTGAACCAGAAGTGGGTAACGGATTTGACCTATGTCCGCCTCGGTGATGGATCTGCATTCGAAGGGGATTATCAGAGCAGGCACTTATGCGGCTAGATTAGGAAAAGCGTGTGCATATACTGGCTTGGTCTTTTCTGGGCTAGAGTTGATTGATAAAACACATGGTGCAGTTACTACAACGGGTCAGGAAAGTAAGATAATATTGCCGGAATGGTAGGAGCAGTGGGTTCAGGCTTGATGTCTGGAGCTGCTTTAGCTGGACCCACTCCATTGGGGATAGGTTAAGTCTTTATTTGAATAGGACTCTATCCAAATTTATAGTTCTGGGGTCTTTTTGCTATTACAATATAGTGCGTAATGGATGAAGTTAGTTTTTGATTATAAGAGTGTGTATTTATAATCCCTAAAATATTTAATATGAGGCGAACTTATGAATAGAATATTTTTAAAGTATAAGTTGACATCCCCTTTTCCTGATCCACCAGAGCGAATTGAGAAGGCTCTGCTTCCATATCTTAATTCAAACGAATCCTACAATATATTTCCTATTAGATCAGAGATAGATGGTAAAATATATTATTGCGTTGGGATAATGAAAGGAAAGAAGGATTTAAGAAAACCAGCTTCTGGATATGTGATTGTTCGAGATGATTCAGATCATGCAGTGGTTCCGAGAAGAGAGGAAAGTATAAAACCTCTCTACATTCATAAGGACACGGACTCTATATTTCGTACTCTTTATTCCACAGGTTATCGCTGGTCAAAGCGCTCAATACGGATTTGTAAATGGTTGGTTTTCACATTAAACATTGCTGATCGTGTATTGGAAAAACCGCTTCCTCCTGGAGTAGAAGAATCTTATCAACGGTTTCTTAGTATCGCTTCAGTCATTCGTGATAGGCAGCAAACCATTGTAGAGAGTATAGATGAAGCACAATTACTATTTGCAGAGATGACAACTCACCATATTATTAATGAACATCTTTATGATAAGGTCTGGGGGTGCTTTTTACGAACAATGAATGCAGTGTATGACCAACATGATATACAGATACAAACTTTAGAAGATCGCAAAATGTTTTTGCGTCATTTATTTAAAGCAATTCGGCCATGGCGCTTTCGTTTGATCTATGCCTACATAAGTTTGTTGAAACATCACATTTCTCTATTGGCTTCAGAGAGTAATAAGAGGGATCATAGAGAAGTAGGGGAGTTTTTAACCCAAGAGATTCCTAGACTTGAAAACTCAAATACCATGGAAGCTTTGCTTAGAAATCCAAGGGTATAGTATGATGTAGAATTTTTTAAACTCGGCTAATTATAATGAGGTGAAAGTCGTGTCTATATTCCAAAGCTCTCTTCATTTACTCAGGCAACAAGCTTAGTGGACTATAATTCTTGTTATAGGGGTTGAATAAAACATGGTACTAGCATTTTTGTTTATAGGTATCCTGTTTATTATTACAGTTATTTCCATTGTACTGATGATTTATTCAATAAAAGTATTATATATTGATAAGAGTTGGGGTGTACTCGCTACTTTAGCAATTGTGTTATTAGAGTTTGTGATGATGCTTATTGGATTGCTCATTCTAGTGAAAATTTATATTGCTTTGGGTGGAACCTAAAAATAGGAATAACGATGGGATGCTCTATAAAATCACAAACTTTTACATAGGGATTACTAGGAGAGTAAGTTGATGTAGTTATGTAGTTCACCCTCTTGTGTATGCTATCAATTAACATTTTTTGGAGGGTGCTGTGGATCGGTTAAATTAGATCGGATAAAAAATGAAGGTTAAGCAGATTACATTCAATCACTGAAAAGCGGCGAATTGATCGAGAAGGCAGAGTTGAACCAATCATATATAATCTAACTGTAAATGACTTTTTTGCATAGCATCTCTTTTCAATAACTGTTAGGGTACCCTTATATACCTTATCATGGTAGAATAAAAGGAAAATCAAACCTATATCCCAGGGAGATTATAGAGTTCTAGGTGAGTTTAAGATGATAGGGGAAAGTAGATGGAAGGAGATTTTCTCTCTGTACGGATGCGTAGCCACAGATATCGTAAAGGCGCAACCACCGGTAAATTTGTTATCAAATTCCAGGCATTTTTCTACTGGTTTAATTTGCTTGGTAGTTGATGATCGTTGAGATGGTACTTTGGATAACTTTATACGGCAATTCGCGGTGTATCCTGCTAACTTTGGTACGAGGACGGAGCAGGAGAGGCGGGTAAGTTTGTTTTTATAATAGTTGACCAGTAAAGGGGTTATAAGTAAATAGCTATATATTTTAAGTGGTGGTGGTTTTAATGGATCATGTAACCAAACGGTTTTTTTGTTCTCTGCTGGTGTTGTGTTTATTGACCTCTTGTGCACAGCAGGAAAGTACGGATACATTAGGTGGCGGGAAGAATGGTTCTAAGAGTAATATAGGTTTTGCTACTGATGTAAAGGGGATGCTAGAAGAGGGTCCAGGTAAGTACGCGGGCGAAAAATTTAATGAGGAAAAAGTAGAACAGGAACTAAATAATCTACCACAAGACGTTGGATCTAAAAAAGTATATACAGAACTTATTCGTTTGTTAGCAGAAGATTACCAGCCAGTGGTGAAAAGATTGGATAACTTCAACTTGGACTATACCAATCCTAATGAGGAGCCTGGAGACATCAAGAAACCAGTGGGAGAGGAACCTGGGAAATTGCATGTTACAGTCTTATTAGATGCGAGTGGAAGTATGGCTGGAAAAGTAGATGGAAAAGTGAAGATGGACTTAGCGAAAGGAGCAGCTTATTCCTTTGCCTCCTCCCTTCCTGAGCAAACGAAAGTATCACTATGGACATATGGGCATAAAGGGAGCAATGCAGAAGCAGATAAGAATGTCTCTTGTAAGGGCATTGAAGAGACCTATCCACTAACGACTTTCAATAAAGAAAAGTATATTACAGCATTAAAGAGTTTTAAGCCAACGGGTTGGACCCCGATTGCAGATGCGATAGAACAAGCTAGAAATGAATTAGTTAGTCAGTCCGATGAAAATACAACGAATATGGTCTACATCATCAGTGATGGGATAGAAACATGTGACGGAGATCCAGTGAAAGCAGCAAAATCCCTCTATGAATCTAATATTCAGGCGTCAGTTAATATTATAGGACTTGATGTAGATAATAATGCTCAGCAATCGTTAAAAGAAGTAGCTAGAGCTGGTGGAGGGAAATATTCAACGGTAGATAGTGTTAAGGATTTAAAAATGTACTTTAAACGAGAAAAGAGCAAAATTAAAGTTGGATGGATGCTTTGGGGTGATAGGAGTAGTTCATCCCTCTATCGCTGGTATTATGATAAATTGAATGAATTAGACGAGATTGAATATACGATGTTTGATAAGCTGAAAAATAGTGAAAAGAATCGAATGAGATATGCTGTAGAATACCTATACAAAAATAAGAAAATATCACAGGAAACAAATGATTCAATTGACAATGCACTAGATTATCGTTTTGAAGAATTGGATAATTATATACATGAGTATGTTAAGAGATTAGAAAAAGAAGTGAAGAAAAAAGAAAAGGCACTTAGGAGTGAATTTGAAGATAAAGAAAAAGAAATGAGACAGAAATATGATAACTAAATATGTTTAGTATGGAAAGGAGGTATGAGAATGCGTATTCAGTATGTACAAAAAAAAGTGGCGATGATTTTACTTACATTGTTTGTGCTTACGCAAGTATGTTCTCCTGTTATTAATATTGCATACGCAGGTCATCCAAAAGTAAACACCCCTAAACTTGAAATAGAAACAGAGGTTGAAACCCCTACCGAAGTAGAGATTCCAACTTATGAACATACTCCTGAAAATAATCAAGCTCCCCAAGTGCAGAATACCCCGAATGTAATAGGAGAAACAAAAGATAAAGGGATGTTCGATCTTCTTAGCACAAAGGGATACAAGGTAGCGAAGCTTGTTGCCTATGACCTGTTATCTAGCTCCTGGAGCTGGAAAACTGAATTTGGAGTTTATATAGATGATATTATTGGCTCAATCACAATGTCTGACTATGCAAGAGATAAACAAAACTCTTTAGGATCTGCTAGTTATGGATTGTTTGCTAATATTGTTCGAGGGACATTAGGTGTAAATGCTTCGGATCAAACACAGGCAGCATTGGATATTTGGGCTTCTGGTGACAAAGTGTATGAAGTAAGTGGATTTATTAACTGGTCAAATATAGATAATATTCGATTCTTAGTTGATGATATTGGGAATGCAACTATGTTTAGTGATGATGCAATCACATCTATACTGAGTTTAGTTAAGCAACCAACGGCACCATTGTCAGGGTTTTCTAAGTTTTTAGGGTGGTTTGGGGTTGTTATTTCAGGGTTTGAAGCAATTTATAATATAGTGATGGCGTTTGGTGCTGAAGATGGATCAGAGGAGCAGGCAACATATGTGTTAAACTATATCGCGGCAGTTGGCGGGTTGTTGGGCTCGGCAGCAGTGTTGTTATCAGTAGCTTTTCCACCAGTTGCATTAGCTCTTGCCATTATCGGTGGGGTACTATTTATATTTGGTACGCTAGGAAAATTATTTGTAAGCAATTCTACATTTAGAGCTTTTGTTACATACCCTGTGGTATTCACTAAGCGTATATTCAGGATGATTGGAAGAAATACAAGCTTGATGATAAGAAGAGTTGCGCAAGCGGGTGTTGCCATTGGTAGCAAGTTACGGAGCATATTTAATAGGGGATAACCCTCTTAGATTAAAAACAGGGAGTGATGAGTGTGAGTAACTTTACTCCGCCAGAGCATGTGCAGACGATAGTTGATAAGTACAAGCAGCAGTCAACTGAGAAAGTAGGCGTATTTCCTGCAAAAATAATATACAACGGAGGGGGGTATTATTTAGCCTCATATAATATCTCTACTAGTCTCTATTACTATTTAATTATCAGTGAGAGTGGTGAGGTTCCATTAAAGGAAGAGGTTGAGGATATTAGTCTAATAGTCTTAGATATGATTAGTTTTAAGGTGAATCTTAGGCGGTATGGGAAATCTTTGGTTGGAGAAAGACGCATAGGAGTAATGAAATTCTCTCTTAAAGTGCTGCAAAAAGTATATAAAGAGCTTAAGGAGGAGTTGCCTGCAAGCACGAATGAATCATTTCAGAGGTTTATAGAAGTGCCGGTTATAACACTGGATAAGTATCGATTAGCTAAAGAAAACCTAAAGGCTGCAAATGAAATAATTCAGCATGTACTTAGTAGACAGGTTGTTGATGTGGTAGAGAGAGATAAAATAGATCAATATATATTTAATCTTGGTAAGTACGCATATCAGCAAAATGAAATACAAATGAAAACATATAGAGATCGGAAGCGTGTTATTACTTATCTTTTAAAGAAGGGGAAGTGGTGGTGGGCATTTTGTCTATGGATATTTCATTTATGGCTACATCCTGAAAAAGTTAAACCAAAAGATAGGCGTTCTTATTTATCTGCACGGGCACAATATATTGATGAAATTGAGCCTGAACACAATGTAAAAGCACGGCAACGTGTTATTAGCCGTATTCGAAACCCCGTTTCAGAAGGAGATAGACTATGAATCATTATAAAGAGGCTTGGTATCTCTATGAATGTGAAAAGAGAAATCTGGACTTGAGTCAGTAAGTGAGACAGTAAAAAGTTAAGTTTAAGCTGACAGAGATTGAGTCAATCGATCCTCAAACTGTTGAGGATGAGATAATCGAATCCACTATGAACTCGGTTTCTGTTATACCAGCCCTCAATGAATTGAAAGATTGCCATTTTTGTTTCTCCGAAATCCCAATAACGCCTATGGTGAACTATTTCTTTCTTTAAGATGGCACGAAATGATTCGATTCAGGCATTATTATAAGGGAATCCCTTTACACTAAAGGATTGTTGGATGTTCTCTTGTTAAAGGAACGGGGTAAATTTCTCACTCGGGAACCTAAGTCCGCGGGAACTAAAAACAAAGGGGGATGGAAGGGGTTTAATAAACTTTAGGAAAAGAGTCTCATTTTACTATCAAGCGTAAGATTGGTTGTCTAAAGAGGAAGGTGCAGATAAATATGGCTGAGATAGTAAGAGAGATTGAACAATGTCTTTACTAAAAAGGTCAATATTAAAAATTAATAGAAGTCCGTATTAAAGTAGAAAAAGACTATTATTACATAGTGTTCTACTACTTTGAAAAGTTGTTTTCATGATATTTTAATCCTATATTCGGGAGATGTAATTAAATGATCCGTATAACTAGAAACATGTTTATAATCACTGTATGTGTGGCCATATTCATCGTCGGGTGTTCAAATAATAGCACAACGAAGGAAAAGGCTGAATCGACATCTAACAATAAAATTGAAAAGGAACAGAAGGAGTTTGTACCTGCCGAAGATGCGGAAGGAATGCTGAGGGAGGGGCCGGGAAAATATGCAGGCGATCGTTATGATCAGGCGAAGCTTGAGAAAGAATTGGATCAGTTTCCTGATAATCTAACTGCAGAAGAGGCGTATAAGAGGATTATTCCTTTATTAGCGGCAGATTACGGACCATTGGTAGAGAAAATAGAGAAGTTTGATACCTCGTTGGTGAACCCCAATGATATGCCAAGTGAGGCTAGCGAGAAAGGGATGAAGAAAAAGGCACCAAAAACCTATGTTACGATTCTATTGGATGCTAGTGGTAGTATGGCAGGTCAAGTAGAAGGTGGAAAGAAGATGGATTTAGCCAAAGCTGCTGTCCAGCGCTTTGTTGCCTCATTACCTGAAGAAGTGGAGATCTCATTAAGGGTATACGGTCATAAGGGAAGCAACAGTGAAGAAGATAAAAAGAAATCATGTGAAGCAATCGAGGAGGTATATGCTTCTTCCCCCTATGAAAAAGAGAGATTCGATCAGGCACTATTGCGCTTTAATCCTACAGGATGGACACCCCTAGCGGGGGCAATTAGCGAGACTCGAGAAGAATTACTTCGAGATGCAGAAGAGCGTACCCAATTGGTATACATCATGAGTGATGGAATAGAGACGTGTGATGGGGATCCTGTTAAAGAGGTTAGGAAATTGCATGATGAAAACATAAAATCAGTTATAAATATCATTGGATTTGATGTAGATGATCAAGCACAACAGCAACTTAAGGAAATGGCAGAGGTTGGTGAGGGAAGCTATGAAACGGTCGATAGTGCAGAGAGCTTAAGAGCGTATTTTGATGATCGCAATCAGGATCTTTGGTCTGAATGGTTTGATTGGGGAGTTCAAAGCTCACTGGATCTGTTTGACATGAAGGCTGATAAATTAGAATATATTAGCGATGAAGTCAATGGTACTTTCATAGATGAAATAAATAATGAATATGTTAAATTGCATGATGCAGGAGAGTATCTGCTATTAAAAGAGAAGATGAGATTAGCAGAAAATATAGAGTATAGTAAAATTTTAACAAAAAGGGAAAGCAAACTAGACGAGTATCGCGAGTCCCAAGAAGACTTATTAAGGCAAGCTGTCGAAAAAAACTACGATAATTTAAATCAAGAGATAGAGAGAAAGCAAGAGGAAATGACGAAAAGCAGATGAAAAGCATAGGCGCCTAGTGCAAAAAAGAGGGGCAAGGCTGTACAGATAAAATCTAAATTTAAAAGATTTGAGGATGATGAAAATGGAGATTAAGCAGAATAAGAAGCAGTGGCAAGATGATGATTCTAACATATTTGTGGAGTGGGGAAAGTTATTTACGCCGAAACGAGAAGAGGTTATAGAAGTGTTTGTAAAATCGATTCCCAAAAATAAGCATGATCAATTTCATGTTGTTGAGCTAGGGTGTGGCTTAGGATGGCTTAGTAAGTCCATATTACAAAACTTCCCTTATTCAAAAGTAACAGTGTTAGATGGTTCTCAGGTGATGCTACAGCACGCTAAGGAGAAACTAGCGGAATTTGAGGGCAGAGTAACATTCGACTTGTTTAGATTGGAAAACATAGATTGGATCTATCAGTATGAAAACAAAGTGGATTGCTTTGTTAGTAGTCTTGCTATACATCACATTGATGGTGAAGAAAAAAAGATACTTTTTCAACGTTTACATGATGTATTGTTACCTGGCGGAGCACTGATTGTAGCGGATGTTTTGAAAGCACAAAATATCTTAGTTGAAAACTATTGGGCTAACAAATGGGATCAAATTGTGAAAGAACAATCGAGAGCTCAATTTGGTGACGAGCGGGGGTTTACTATGTTTATTAAAGAAGAGTGGAATATGTATAGACACTCTGAAGATCCGATAGATAAACCTTCAAGTTTGATGGATCAATTAACGTGGTTAGAACAAGCGGGCTTTCAAGGGATTGACGTTTATTGGTTAAATGCAGGGCATGCAATATTTGGGGGTTATAAAGAAAAATCCTCTGATTAGAAAACGGGGATGATTACGGTAGTCAAGTAGCTAGATCGAGTTGGTTCTTTAGGGACTATACACGGAAAACCAGGGATGTATACTTGAAGCTGTAGTAGGTACATATTTTGCTCATATTTTTGTTAGCTTGGTGAATGGGAGAAAGGTGACTATCTGAAGATAATCACCTTTTTGATAGATCTTATCTACGAAATAATGTAGCGATACCGCTAATATTTACTTTGTGATCGGATAGCCGAAGTGAATAGGTTTGATCCGACTCAAAGTCAAATTCAATGATGGAATCACTACCGTCCATCGTGATGCAGGTGGTTTCGCCATCACTATTTGTAATACATGCTGATGTACCGGTTAAATCTTCTGCATTTTGATTAAAATCTAATTTAACTCCTTCGTAATTAGCACCGCTTAAGTCACTCCAAGTGAGGTAGCGTCCTTCATTACATTGAAAGCTGATCTTCGGGTCAAAGAAAGCTTCCGCAGTGGGCACATGAATAGATGTAACAAAAAGGACAGATAACATCAACAAGAAACACTTTGCAGCTATTGATTTGCTTTTCATTCTAAGCACTCCCTTAATATACAATTAGTTAGCTGACGACAGTCGTAGTTACTAAAGTGAAATATGTACATTATCTAGGGTGGCTATTGTAATTTAAAAATAATATTAAATATCTGCCATCGAAGGCCAATAACAATATCATACAATCGTGCAATTTATATGTCAATAAAAAAGTCGGAATTTTATCTGCCTATATTTTGTGATGTGAACCATGAGAGTGATTTTTCAATAACTAAAGAGAAGTGGTTTACCTTCTCTCGAATGATGTATATATGAGACAGAGAGGTAAAAAGAAGTTTATAGATGATTGTACAATTTTAAAGAAGAATACTATTAGTCTTCTGTTTTGAATTTATATATTAGGGGTGACTACTATTATTACAAGAAAAATAGAGGTTGGAGGACTGACGAAATCGCAGCTTATCCAAAAATTGAAGCGAAATCCTATCTTGGTGAATGAGTATGGAGAGAGGTTATTAACTGATGAAAAATTTACGACTTCAGATACAAAGTACAACCTTCAGACAGTAGAACTAACGGTGGGGAGTCTTGGCTTTTCTGATGGAGCTACTACGGCTCAGATTTTTAGAAAAGCGCGTGAACTAGGTTTGTCATTGTGTCCGCTCGAGTTGGGACCTTATTTAAGACTAGAATATCTGGATCAGCCTGAAGGGGACGCGGGGAATTCTGTAGAAAGGAAACAAGCCCCATCAGGCTCCATCACGATAGCGTCGGAGATATTATCGGAAGATGATGACTTTCCGAAAGGCTTTTATTTGAGACGAACGAACGGCGAGTTGTGGCTAAGAGGGTATTGTGCAGACCATCTTCACGTTTGGAATCCTGATGATCATATGATCTTTTGTCAAACAAAGATCTAAGATGGAATCGTTTTCTATCTCGATAATCTAGTAGTTTTCTGAAAAAACAAGAGCATGATATACTTATGATCACCCACAATATGGGTGCTGATTTTGGGTGAGCGTGGTAGAATAGAGGGTAGTGTTAGGTTACATATGGATCCAGCTTCTTGGTAGGATCCGGGGAGCATAAGAGAAGGAAGATAGATTTTTGTAAGGTTCGGGGGGATGATGGATGAACATACACAACAATGGTGAAAGAATCGCTTTTACCTATCAGGTAGAAGCTTCTTTTCCCTTTGTGAAAGGAATTTTGTATTATACTTCGCTATCTGTTGCGGAGGGGGAGGAAGCGGTATCTACCCGCTTTGTGCATGCGTTGCCGGCGAGTGAGGTTAAGGTTGAGGAAGGTGAGGATGCTACTCGTCAGAAAGAAGCGCTAATTCCGTTGGAGCAGGTGTTTAGGGAAGAAGGCGTCTTTTACCAAGTACTTGAGCCCTTTACTGGAACGTTACTATTAAAAAGAATGGCGGCAGGGAATACTTCTCTGGCTGAAGCGACCTATATTGCTTTTCAGTTGAGTAAACACTTGCTTCGTCTATCTGAAGAGAACCAATTTACTGTTGTTCATCCGCAAAATATTTTCCTCTTTCCAGAGGGAGAAATCCGCTTTTTATATGGTGGAACAATAGGGTGTATGCCAAGTGGATACGACGGGCTTTTACCTGAGCGACTTTTGACAGAGGCAGAACAACGGGCGGGATCTGTCGATATGAAGGCGTTGGCTACCCTGTATTACCGGATGATCACCAAAAAACAGCCAACTTCCGATGAAGATCTTATACTACAACTGCGCATGGCATGTTCTGAGATTCCATGGGATTTAGGGGAATGGGTAGAAAGATGCCTGGACCCGAAGCGAGTAGAAGATCGTCCTGGTCTAAAAGAGAGTGCGGCGCTATTGGAGCACATGTTTATAAATGAAGTGGGCCAGGGATGGGTGCCTCAATGGGACGTGTTATCGAGTGAGGAAGATCATCCAGAGTGTAACGATGAGGGTGAACAGGTTTCTGTGGAGGAACCTACCATGCAGAGTGAGTCGTCCGATCGAAGCGAAGGGGAACAGACCAGGAAAGAAAGTGTTAGTGAACGTCTTCCTCTACTATTACCTAAGATGAATAAGGATAAATCACGGCGCCTGTTGGTATGGGGCTTGACTCTTCCGGTGGTGGTCGTTGTTATGATAGGTATCTTCATGATGCTGTCGCCCCCAGATGCAGACGGCCCGCAGGAGATAGAACTAAATCCGACAGCAGCTAAACAAGCTTATGAATCAGCAGTGGAGGCTTATAAGAAGGGGAAAGTGGAGCAGGCTATTCAGTTTGGAGAAAGTGCGTTTAAGCATGATCCATCACAGGAAAAGATAGCACTTTATTTAGCTAATTTATATGGGGAAGAGCGTCGTTATCATGATGGAGTAGAAGTTTTAAGCAGGGTAAAGAGTGATTTTTCACTGGAGTCAGCTAAGGTTGACTACTTATTAGCGCACTTGATGTATTATGAAAATCGCCTTGAGGAAGGGAAAAAAAGTGTTGAACAAGCGATTAAGTTAGATGAAAAAAAGCCGGAATACTACCATTTGCTGAGCAAGATCTCCTATAGCATGGATGATCCGAAACAAGCGATTACAGCTATCGAGCAAGCGATCAAGCTACATGATAGCCGCCCGCTATATTATTATGAGTCTGCGGTTTATCACTTAGCGACGAAAGATATGAAAGTGGCGCGTCAACATATCGACAAAGCTTTGGAGCTGGATTCGTATAATAAGAAATATTGGCTTACTAAAGGTAATATCGATCTAAAAGATTTGGAGTTGGTGAAGGAAGATAAAGAGCTCTCTGAGCAAGCGAAGAAAGACCAATCTAAAAAACTAGCGAAGAAAGCATTGGCCAGTTTTAAAGAGGCAGTTAAACTAGATAGCTTAGATCCGAGTCCCCGCTTTCATCTATCTGTAGCGTATGCTCATCTGGGAGATTTAAAAAAAGCAGAAGCAGAAGCGAAAAATGCCATGCTCCGCGGAGCTGAGGTGTCAATTTATAGTTATCAGTATGCGGTTATTTTGGAGAAGCGAAAGAAGAAAAAGGATGCAGCTACGTTTTATGAACTCTCCGATTCGCTTAGTAAGGATTATGATGAACCACAGGTTGATCTATCACCCAGCTCTACTTGGGCAAAGCATACGGCTAGATAGGGAGATAGGAGCATTGGCATATGGCGGTGCTCCTTGTTTCGTTGCGTCAGGTAAGGATTTTTATGGGGAGGAAGTTAATGAATGAGTAGATGGAAACCTGTGATCGAGATATGGATTCGGCCGACACGAACGATCCAACAAGTATTACATAGTACGACAATCACGCAGTTAGCGATATTAATCCTTTTTTCAGGGTTATCTCATTCGTTGATAGGTGGTTATGTATTTGGAGAGCGTTTTCCAGATGCCAATATCTTACTATATGTGTTGCTAGCTAGTCCGGTGGTGGGTGTGGTCTCGTGGATACTGTGGAGTACAATTATCTTTTTGTGCGCAAAGTTATTAAAGGGAGAAGGAACATGGGAAGAGACAGGGGTGGCGATCGCTTGGGCTCAGATCCCCTACATTGCAGAAATAATCTTGGAAGTGCCGTATCTGATCGTGGATGGGAATCGGGTGTTTACGGAGGAGTCAGCTATTTATTTGGTTCCTCCTATGTATAATGATCTGTATGTTGTCTTATCTTGGGTCATTAGCATATGGGCTATATTTACTATATCTAAGAGTATCGCCGTGGCTCATCGTATTTCTGCTTGGGGAGGGTTTATTGTAGTATATTTGCTTCCTATATTTGCGCTGGTTTTACCTTTTGTACTCGTCGCTATGATATTCCTCTCTCTCGGTTTCTTACAATAGATCGATAAGCTTTACGCATCTACTATCTCGAAGGTGGGTACCCAGCCTTACCGTATCATGGTAGAATTATAGAGAAGGTAGAGTTTATTTGTTAACTGAAAAAGTGCGCTTGCGCTGAAATTATATAATTGGTTTCGCCTAAGGATTAGTTTGATCGTGGAGGGAAGCAGAGCAATGAGGATGAAACGGCGAGGTGAATGGATCCGGCATGCCTATCAGGTAGATAGTTTATTCCCGTTTGTGCAGGGAGTACTATATGATACCATCTATCATTCGACCGGTCATGAGCACGAAGTGGATGGACGAAGGTATATTATACAAGCGATGAAAGTGCAGGCGATCAATGGTCTTCAGGGTGTGGAAACGCTGATGAAACGCGATGAGTCTGCCTTTATTCAATTACATGAGGTCTTTGTGGAAGAAGACAGTTTGTATCAGGTGTACAAAAAGCTAGAAGGTCAGCTATTAGCTTATCGATTGATGGAAGGGAAGATGGATTGGCGTGAGAGTGTCCATGTTTTACGAAGCATCGTACAACAGTTGATGGTAATGAGAGAGAACGGGGAGATGACTGTTGTTCACCCTCAAAATACAATTCTCCCCCCAGGTGGAAGGGTTCAATTCCTGTATGGAGGCTCGAAAGAGATTTTAGTGAAAGAGGGGGATATGTCTCCTGCGACCAGCCGGTCGGATGAAGCGGCTAACGTGTATGCGATCGGGATGATCGCTTACATGATGATTACGGGAATATCACCTGTAGAAAACCCTTTCTACATTCAGTCGCTACGGTCTAGGTGTCCAGAAGTGCCGGAATATCTATCTTTTCAGGTGATGAGCTCGTTAGCTGTTCAACCGCAGCCACGACCTACATTAGATCAGTGGGGGGAAGTGCTCCACCAAATGGTACGGATGTTGGGAATGGAGAAAGAAACTTAAGCGATAACTTTTTAAGATGGGGGACTTGGACGATGAAAATGCGTAGTAAAGGCGATATTATTGCAAATACATACCGAGTCGAAGCATCCTTTCCCTTTGTGAAAGGAGTGCTGTATTACACCACGACCTTAGCGATGCATGCGGAAGGTAGTGGGGATGAGACTACCTCAACGCGCTTTGTACATGCACTCACAGCATCTGAAGTGGAGTGGAAAGAAAGCGGAGGAAAGCTGCCTGTACGAGAATCAAAAGCGCTGCTGCCACTTGAGAAAGTTTTCATTGAAGAGGGTGTGTACTACCAAGTACTTCAACCCTTTACCGGCACCTTGCTCAGTAAACGGATAGGAGAGGGACATATCCAGTTGGGAGAAGCGACTCATATTGCTCATCAAATTTGTGAGCGATTGGTTCGACTGGAGCAAAGCAAACAGTTTGCACTCGTTCATCCGCAAAATATCTTTCTTTTTCCACGGGGTGAACTACGCTTTCTTTACGGCGGGGAATATGGGAAAGTTCCTTCTACTTATAAAAAGATTTTGCCTTCCTACTTGCTGATAGCAGAGGAACAGACTCATGGATCAGAGGAAGTAAAAGCGTTGGCCCTCCTTTTGTACCGTATGATTACAGGCAAGAAACCGGAGGCCGGCGAAGATATTATTTTGCAATTACGGCTAGCCTACTCTGATACTCCCTGGGATTTAGGTGAGTGGGTGGAGCGCAGTCTGGATCAACGTCGTGTGGCTGAACGTCCTTCGCTAGCGGAGAGTGCGGAAATATTACGGCACTTGAATGCTTCATTATGGGGTCAAGGGAAGAAAGCGGATTGGGCATCATTTGAGAAAGCTAATCGTACTCCTGCTGAAGGCAGTCAGAGTCGACATGTGAAAAAAGCAACGTTGCCAGAGGAGAAAGCTGAAGCGCCTAAGAGAGTGGAAAATGCTGAAGAGCGAAATGAAGAGCAGAGCAAAGAAGAGGCCCAGCTTCCGCTTTCGGTGCCCTCATCACGGAAAAGGCTTTTTGGCAGAAGTGGGAAGATCGCTGCGTTGGTGGGGGTGGTGGTAACATTTTTGCTGGCGATCGGTCTTTTTCTCTTTCCTGTGGGAGCAGATGAGAATCTAGATCCCGCAAAGGCAAAGCAGGCATATGAATCCGCACGAAAAGAGTATCAAGATAAGAACGTGGAGCAGGCGATCCAATTTGGTGAAGAGGCTTATCGTTATGACCCCTCAGAAGAAAAGCATGCCATCTATTTGGCTCGCTTGTATGGCGAAGTGGGGCGAAATCACGATGGGATTGAAACCTTGATCGCTACGAAGGAGAAATACGCTGAGGAGTCACCCGCTCTACACCGTGAGATTGCCAAGTTGATGTATCAGGCGAATCGCTTAGAAGATGCGAAGCAGTATGTGAAAGAAGCGATCCGGTTAGATGAGAAAAGTGCAGATGCTTTCTACTCTTATAGTAAAATCTTATTTAATACGGGTGAGGTAAAAGAAGCGATTCAAGCGGTGAACAAGGCGATCCAACTAGATCCGAGCATACCGATCTATCACTATGAAGGGTCAGTCTACTATAATTCTCTGCGAGATACGACAAAAGCACGTCAGTATGCAGACAAAGCGTTAGAGTTGGACGGTTACAATAAGTTATATTGGTTAGCCAAAGGAAGCGCTGATTTGATGGAGATCGAAATTGTGAAGGCGGATAAAAGTATTTCCAACGGTGAAAAAGAAGAGCGAACCAAAGAGTTGGCAAAAAGTGCAGAAGAGAGCTTTGATAAAGCAGAGGATATTGATGGTCTCGATGCGAGTGTTCGCTACCATCTCTCTGTGGCTTATGCTTACATGGGTGATTTTAAAGATGCGGAAAAGGCCGCTCGCCGTGCGGTGTTGCGTGAAGGTGAAAATCCAGTTTATCACTTACAGTATGCCTATGTGTTAGAGAGACGGGGAGAGAAGAAAGAAGCAGAAGAAGAGTATGAGATTGCGAAAGCGTTAGAAGAAGGTCATGGTGAACCTATATTGGAGCTTTCGCCAAGTAAACCTGAACCACGACCTTATCGCTAAAAAGCGTTGGGTGAGTTAGTACAGAATCTCTATCTTGTTAGATTTAAGGAATAGAAGAGGAGCACAACGCTGTGCTCCTCTTCGTTACTTCATTTTAACGATTTATGATGATGCATGTGCAATGTTCGCTTCTTGCTGTCCTTTTTCTTCATTCACTTTGAAGAGCATCAAGATCCCTACGATGAAGAAGAGAGCGAGAGCTAAGATTCCAAAGCGGCTGGAGCCTGTAAGTTGAGCGATGATTCCCATGAGGAACGGGCCAAATACCGCTGCTAATTTACCAGAGAGGCTATAGAAGCCGAAGAATTCAGCAGAACGATTGACAGGGATTAAGCGACTGAAGATCGAGCGGGAGATGGCTTGACTACCGCCTTGTACAACGCCGACCAACATCGCCATCAGATAAAAATGGGCGGCCGTCTGCATAAAGTAACCCAGGATGACGATCATCAGGTAGAATGCGAGCGTTCCGATCAAGGTGCGCATCGAACCAAATTTTGTGGCGATTTTTCCGAATAGCAGAGTGAATGGGATGCCAATAAATTGGGTGATCAAGAGAGCTAAGATCAGATCATTGGTTCCAATTCCGATTTCACGACCATAGATGGTGGCCATTTTTACTATTGTGTTGATTCCATCGCTGAAGAACCAGAACGCGATGAGAAATTTGAGCAGCTCAGGGTACTTATTAAGTCCGATAAGAGTGCTTTTCACTTGGCGGAAGCCTTCTACCGCGTACGTACGTGCTTTCTTTTTAATTGTATTCTCCCGTTTCTTATCATGAACATGGCGAAATAGAGGAAGGGAGAATGCAACCCACCACACACCGACAGAGGCGAATGATAATTGGGTTGCTACCAAGGAATCCGGTAAGAAAAACCACGAAGGGTGTTGAATCATTAATAAGTTGATGGCGAGTAATATTCCCCCACCGAAGTAGCCAAAGGCGAAACCGCGTGTAGAGACTTCGTCTCGCTTTTTTTCTGGCACGAGATCAGGAAGAAATGCATCATAAAAGACATTGGCTCCGGAAAAGGAGAGTGTCCCTAGGATAACGAGTAGTGAGGCTAATATCCATTGACCCTCACCTACAAACGCCATCAAGATAGAAGCGATCGCACCCATGTAAATAAAAAAAGTAAGAAAAGTGCGTTTGGAGCTAGCAGCATCTGCGATTGCTCCTAAAATAGGAGAAAAGAGGACGACGAAAGCGAGAGCGATCGATTGTGTGTAACCCCAATAAGCCGTCGCTGTTGTTTTAGATAGATTGCCTGCTGCGATATCGGAATAAAAGATAGGCATAACGGCGGCCATCATCGTCGTGGCAAAAGCAGAGTTTGCCCAATCGTACATGACCCAAGCGCGTACCGCTTTTTTGTTCAAAACATCTCTTCCTTCCATATTATAATTATGCATAAGTACACATTGCTGATACTATCTTATCATAAAGAGATAGAGAAAACGCTTTCATCTCACTGTAACATCGGAAGTAAACCTTTCCATGAGCATGGCAGGACTTGTTAGCACATACTAAATAGCATAAGACCAAGCTGTAAACCATCTGTTCATCCTAATTCGCATTGTGTCAAAGGTTGATGTAAAGGGATTTTTGTGAAATTATTATAAAATAAGCTCTTAATTTCCTGCAGATAGCGAAATATTTGTTCCAAAGATGTTTCATTTCGGAAAAAGAAGGGTAATAGCAAGTATGTATGTTTACAGGAATCTGATTATTCCTGGTCTCATTACTATCCTAAGGAGGGTTTATCATCCGAAAAAAACGTTATTTTTCACTGTTCGTCGTGTTAGTGCTCAGTATGAGTGTGTTAGCGGCGTGTGGGGAAACAAATTCCGATTCGCAAACCGACACTGGTAAAGAGAAGAGTAACTTACAGCTGCAAGAGGAAGGGAAGCTTACTTATGCGATGAGCGGGCTGTACAAGCCTTATAACTTTAGCGAAAATGGTGAGTTAACTGGCTTTGATGTAGAGATTGGAAAAGCGATCGCAAAAGAGATGGGTTTAGAACCTAACCCAGTCACCAATCCTTGGGAATCCATTATCGCGGGTTTACAAGGACAAAAATTTGATGCCATTATCGGGAGCATGGGTATCACTGCTAAGCGTGATGAGGTGGTTGACTTTACAAACCCTTATTACCGCTCCGGTGCGCAGGTCTTTATCGCTGCAGATAATGATGAGATTAAAAGCGCAAAAGATTTGAAAGGGAAAAAGATTGGCGTAGTCAAAGCTTCTACATATAAGGATCAAGCTTTGGCATATTCCAAGGACATCGTGGAGTACACGAGTGATCCGGTTGCATTACAAGACCTACCCACAGGGCGTGTAGATGCTGTCATCACGGATGAAGGAGTAGGCAACTATGCCATTCAAGATGCAGGCTTAGAGGTGAAGCGTGTAGGCGAACCATTATCGCAAGATGAGATGGGGATTGCAGTGATAGAAGGAAATACAGAGCTGCAAAAAGAGATTAACAAAGCGTTGCAAGCCATTATTGACAACGGAACGTATGAGAAGATCAGTAAAAAATGGTTTGATAAAAATATGTTAGAAGAAAAGTAGTCGATCATGAGTGCTGTGATGAAGGGGTGCAGAGGAAAGGGGTGCACCCCTCTTTTTACTTCAAATGGGGGAGGTTACCTGCGTGGATATTGAGAATATATTGAAGCAATTTAATCAGATGGGAGAGATTGCAGTAAAAACAGTGGGGCAATTTTCTGAGGCTGCCCTCATCACTGTTGAGATCACTTTTTTCTCGCTTTTGTTCGCAACCATTCTTGGTTTAGGTGCTGCATTTTTAAAGCTATCCACATTTAAACCACTTAATTGGATTGCCAATGTGTATATTACCATTGTTCGTGGAACACCGTTGATTGTACAGGTCTTTATCTTTTATTTTGGGCTTGTCTCTTTTGGTATTACGCTCGAGCCATTCTGGGCAGGGGTGTTTGCGCTCGCCCTCCATAATGGTGCCTATATCGCGGAAATTTTTCGTGGTTCTATCCAGTCGATCGATCGGGGTCAAATGGAAGCAGCGCGTTCACTTGGAATGTCATACCCAAAAGCGATGCAGCGAATTGTGTTGCCACAAGCATTTAAGCGTTCTATTCCTCCGATCGCTAATCAGTTTATCATAGGATTAAAGGATTCATCTCTGGTTGCATATATCGGAGTGCAGGAATTGTGGGGTCAAGGATTATCAGAAGCGGCAAGCAACTTTATGCAGTTTCAAACGTATGCGGTGAACGGATTATATTATCTGGCGCTCGTCTTGATCTTTACATTGCTCGTAAACCGTTTGGAAAAACGATTGGATGTCGATGCAAAGGGGAGTCATACATGATTACAGTCAAAAATCTACACAAATCTTTTGGTCGTCTGCATGTATTAAAAGGCATCGATTTGGAAGTAGCGGAAAGTGATGTGGTATGCTTGATCGGTGCGAGCGGATCTGGGAAAAGTACACTTTTGCGCTGTCTTAACTTTTTAGAGATTGAAGATAGTGGAGAGATTACGATTGATGGTGAGTTAGTAGATCCGAAGAAAGATGATCTTAATCTCGTACGACAAAAGGTAGGAATGGTATTTCAACACTTTAATCTTTTTCCCCATAAGAGTGTAGTCGAAAATGTGATGGAAGCTCCGCTGCAGGTAAAGAAGATGAAAAAAGGAGAAGCGGAGAAGATTGCCCATAAATACTTAGATAAGGTGGGACTAAGTGATAAGGCGCAGGCGTACCCTTCTCATCTATCCGGTGGTCAAAAGCAACGTGTGGCAATTGCACGGGCATTGGCGATGCAACCGAAAGTGATGCTCTTTGACGAACCAACGTCCGCTCTTGATCCGGAGTTAGTAGGTGAGGTGCTGGCGACGATGAAAGAGTTAGCGGATGAGGGAATGACGATGGTGGTCGTTACACATGAGATGGGATTTGCGCGTGAAGTGGCAGATCGAGTTGTTTACTTAGATGGTGGAACGATTACGGAAGAGGGTTCACCACAAGAGATTTTTGAATCTCCGCGCGAGGAACGAACAAAAGAGTTTTTAAGTAAGGTATTGTAAGGAGCATGTTAGCGATCCGTTCACATAGGATGGGTAGAGGGATCGTATTTATAATAAGAGATGATAGATATCCACGGCGAGATGAGATCTTGCCGTGGATATGAAAATGAAAGCGTTAACAGTAATGGCTAAGATGAATGAGAGTAGGGAAAGAGGTTGCTCCTTTCCAAGGGATTAGATACAATATTTAGAGAAGAAACCAAAAGTTAAATACGATTGATAAAAAGAAAAGAGTGGGGGCTGTATAGTGGAGACTGAAACCATGCAGACAGAAAAGAAGCCGTCTATTTTAGGGATGATTATGAGCCCGGGAGAACAATTTGCGCGGATCAAAGAAAATCCGCGTTTTTGGGGTGCGTTGATCACAGTTACTTTATTAAATACTCTATTGATAACGTTAAGTATGTTTTTGATTGTTGGTACCCCGGAAGGGCAAGAAGAAATGATGAGTCAGGTGAATGGGCAGGAAGTAAGTGATGCCATGCTGGAGGGTATGAAGTGGATGATGGTAGGGGTTGGGGCGCTGGGAATGTTGTTTGTTTATCCTATCGTCATCCTGCTGACCACCTTACTTCATTGGTTTCTCATGCGTATGGTTAATAGCGATATTACTTACAGACAAACTTTATCCGTTAACAGTTATGCGATGGTGATTAGCTTATTAGGTTCTACTTTATTAGTGGTGACGATCGCTACCGGTATTTATCAGCCTCTGCTTGACGAGATTTCTACCTATCCTACTAGTTTAGCTAGTATGGTAGAAACAGAGAGTGCTGTTGTGGGTGCGTTACTCAGCACCATTGAGATTTTTACAATATGGCAGTTGATCTTAACAGCGATGGGTTTATCAATCGTAGGTAGTGTATCACGAGGGAAAGGTTGGACTGTAGCTCTGGTCGTATTTTCGCTGGGCGTACTATTAAATGTTGTTGGGGCAATGATCGGAATGGCGTAAGAGCTTAGCCTGAATCGTAACATAAGTCATCGGGGGAGCAGATAATGAAAAATAAGAAGATATGGATCGGGATAGGAGTCGTACTTCTCATCGGAGTGATGGTTACGTTAGCTGTGTTAAAGAATAAGGGTGATGTAATTACAGCAAAGACGACGAAGCTGTCTCCAGACACCATGAGTGAGACCATTATGGCTTCGGGTACATTAGCTTCGGATAAACAACAGACCGTCTATTTGGAGCCGGAGCGTGGCAGTGTGAAGAAGATTGAGGTTAAGGCGGGCGACAAGGTGAAGAAGGGCGACCCCCTTGTAAAGTATGAGAACCCAGCTCTTGCAGCCGAGCGCAAGCAGGCAGAACTGGGATTGGAACGGGTGAAGGTGCAGCGTTCCAATCTATATGCGGCTTTAGAGGAAGCGAAAAAGCAGACGGAAGAAGAGGCAGCGCTCAGTGGGGCGACGGGTCAGAGTACGGACCAGATCGAGCGAGAGCTAAAACTTGTTAATGTGGAAGTTAAACAGATGGAAGACTCATTGCAACAGGTGAAAAATCAGCAAGCCAAATTGGCTGTTACAAGTGAGCAGGCAGGTGTCGTTGTGTCTGTCCATTCGATAGCTTCAGCGGCTAATACGGCTTCTCCACTCGTGGTTGTCGCTGATTTAGAGAAGTTAAAAGTGGAGGCTCAGATATCAGAACTAGAAGCGATTAAGGTGAAAGAGAAGCAGCGTGCTACCATTCAGTCCGATGCACTACCAGGAGAGGAATGGGGAGGGACGGTGACTCTGGTAGGATTAACCCCAGAGAGTAAGAGTGCGGTGGGGGAAGGATCCAGTCAAGTGGAGTATCCAGTTGAGATTAAGTTAGATGAACCTGTTCCTGCAAAGCTAGGGTCACGCTTGATCGTGGAAATAGCGACGACAGAAAAAGAAGTGAATACACTTCCAGAAACAGCTGTCCTACAACGCGATGAAAAGCAGGTTGTGTTTGTGGTGAAGGGACAGAGTGCGATAGAGAAACAAATAGAGATCGGGCTTGCGCAAGAGGGTAAGATCGAAATCATAGATGGAGTAGGAACGGATGAGCAGGTTATCATAGAGCCTCCTGAGGATCTAAAGTCGGGAACGGAAGTGAAGTCTCCATGATCGTCTTATCCGATATTCACAAAGTATATCGCACGGGCAAGTTAGATGTGCCCGTGCTTTCTGCCATTAATCTCACGGTGACTGCAGGGGAATATGTAGCGATCATGGGACCTTCGGGATCGGGGAAGTCCACGATGATGAATATCATCGGTTGTCTTGATCGTCCGACAGAGGGAACGTACCATTTGGATGGGCGTGATGTTTCGCTCGCAACGGATCTTGAATTGGCGCAAACTCGTAACGAGGCGATTGGCTTTGTTTTTCAGCAGTTTCAATTGTTACCACGGATGAGTGCACTGCAAAATGTAGCGTTGCCACTGGTATATGCAGGGGTGAATAAAAAAGAGCGGAGTAAACGCGCAAAAGAGGCTCTTATTCGTGTGGGACTGGGAGATCGCATGGATCATCGTCCGATGGAGCTATCTGGAGGTCAACAGCAACGGGTTGCCATTGCACGCGCACTGGTGAACCAGCCGCTGCTCTTGTTAGCAGATGAACCGACAGGAGCGCTTGATACAGCCTCTGGGGCGATGGTGATGGATCTGTTTGATGAGTTGCATGCAGAAGGCAAAACCGTTGTCATTATTACGCATGAACGCGAAGTAGCTGAGCGTGCCCATCGCCAGATTCTCTTACGTGATGGACAAGTAGTAGAAGATACTGGGCGTGCGGACGAGGAACAGGTTGTGCCGCAGTGGAAAGGTGGAGAGGGCCAGTGAATTTTTGGGAAAGCATCAAGATGGCGTTTGATTCCATTCGTGCCCATAAGATGCGCTCCATCTTAACCATGTTGGGGATCGTCATCGGTGTCTCTTCCGTTATCGTGATTGTAGCAATTGGTCAGGGTGGGGAGGAACAGTTGACAGAGAGCTTTGCAGGTTATGGGAACTCGTTAACGATTCAACCCACCCAAGAAGTATATATAGAAAATAACGGAACAACACCGCTTGGCTTTTTTACGAAATCGGACTTGCGTCAACTGGGAGAAATCAAAGGGGTAGAGCGTGTTCTTACCTTTAGTTCTGCTGTAGTAGGAGTAAGTTACCAGAGTGAAAAAGTGCCAGGAACAAACGTGTATGGGATTAATAGCAACCAGTTTTTAAGTGCACAGGGAGTGGCAGTGGAGCACGGTCGTTCCTTTCGTTCGAGTGATTATCTGGGGGGGCAATCGGGCGCTTTAATTAGTGCAAAGGCTAAAAAAGAGCTGTTTGACGATGAAAACCCTGTAGGTAAGATTGTGCGTATAGGGAATGAGCCGGTCAAGGTGATTGGCGTATTAGAAGAACCGACTGGCCTTTATGCCTCATTCCAGTTTGAAGAGGTATATCTGACGCAGTCTACTTGGGAAAATGTTTTTGGTAAATCGGAGATCTCCCAGGTAACCTTGCAAGTGAAAGAAGCGGGTGAGATGGAGCGAGTGGGAGATGAAGCGGTTACCCTCCTGCACCGCAATCACCAATCAGAGGATGAGTACCAGGTATTAAATATAGAGCAGTTAACAAAAGGAATAAAGAAAGTGACTGGGATTATGACAGCTGTAATTGGAAGCATCGGTGGTATCTCTCTTTTCGTCGGTGGGATCGGGGTGATGAACATCATGTTGGTGTCGGTGACAGAGCGGACGCGCGAGATCGGTATCCGGATGTCGCTGGGGGCAACACGCGCTAATATCATGGTGCAATTTTTGATTGAATCGGTTAGTCTGTGCTTGCTCGGCGGTGTGATCGGATTATTGCTAGGAGCAGGTGTGGCAGAACTGATCCAGATGATGTCTCCACTATCGGCAGCTATTTCTATCCCGGTGGCGATTGGGAGTATCTTGTTTTCGATGTTGTTTGGTGTTATTTTTGGACTGCTTCCAGCCAATAAAGCCTCTCGATTAGATCCGATTGAGTGTTTACGCTATGATTAATCATAGAGAACAAAAAAGAGTAGTGTGAGGAGAAGGTGGATGTATTCCGCCTTCTCCTTTCCTTTGGTGTGCTCCTTGAGAGATGAGCTGATAACGGGTACCTTTCCCATGCTTGAAAATGGCAGAGCTCGGGAATAAGATGAAGAGAAGATATAAGTGCGAAGGAGGGGCAGGTGTGTCGGATTCATCCGAGGAGAAAGAAAGCAGAGGATGGCGCATGCTAAAGCCAGGTAATTATGGGGGAACCCTGCTTAGTATGGTGGTATCAGTATTGGCTTTTTCAATCTTGTTGCCATGGTCATTCGCTGTAGGGTTGGTGTTAATGATTTTTATACATGAGATGGGGCATGTTTATGCCGCTCGTCTGCGTGGAATCGCTGTGTCTGCTCCTGCCTTTATTCCTTTCCTCGGAGCATTAATCATGATGCGTGAAGAACCACGGGACGCGGAGGAAGAGGCATTTATCGCATTGGGAGGCCCTCTGCTGGGTACAGTGGGTGCGATTTGTTGCTTGTTGCTCGCATGGTTGACAGGGTGGACAGGGTTGTATACCGTCGCCGTCATCGGATTTTGGATCAATTTATTTAATCTTTTGCCTATCCATCCTTTAGACGGCGGAAGAATTGTGGTAGCGATATCCCGGTGGCTCTGGGTAATTGGAATGCTGGCTGGCTTTGCGCTGATCGTGTTTACGTGGAGTTGGATTTTACTGATCATCTGGTTGATCTTTGTTTATCAGTTTTACCGTGCGTATTTGAAGAAACCAGAGGAGGTACGCTCGTATCAGATGGAAATCGGTGTGGAAGCGGACCGTTTTCTCTCCGCCGGCATGCCGATTCCTGGGGAGCAACATGAGCGCGAGCTAGAGCTACATCAATATTGTACCGTAGAGGATAAAGAGGCTCATCTAAAATTTAAGTATCCTGGTATAGGCGAGATTTATCACGATCAGAAACAAAAGGGAGTTTTTTTGTGGGCGCGCTTAGTAGGGAGTAGTAAGCGGACAGATGAGAAAGGTGAGCCTTATATCATTATGAAGATAAAAGGGAAGTACCAGGTGGCTCCTGGTGAAGGTGGATTGAAGAAAGAAGCTACTTATTATCAGGTAGAGTTATGGGTGCGATTTCTCTATGGAGCGGTATATCTCGGTTTAGCATTTTTCCTTCTCTTTATGATTTATCACGTTAGTCAGTTTGCCCTCCTCAGCCCCTATGTGGTTAGTTAGCTGTATGCCCAACCTGGGGGGAGGCGGTACCCATCAACGGACATCCGCATAGGAATAGGATAAGGAAACATCATACTATTCATTTTTATAGTGGGGAATGTTGATCGTAATTTCTTTACACCGAAAGAAGGGGCGACCTAAGTGAAACTAAGTGTAATCGATCATAGACGATTGCCACGTGTGCGTGCAGCTTTATTACGTTTTATGAAGCGATATGGTGAAGGCCGCATTACGTATAAAGCTTTGCGGTGGTTTAGAGATCTTCCTGTACAACAATGGGATGAAGGCACGTGGGTAGCAGTGGCTACGGTTAATAAGAAGTTAGTTGGAGTTATTGTATTTGGTGGGTATGGATTGGATGAAGCATTGATTACGGTTCACCCTGATTATCGCAAACAGCGAGTGGCAGAGAAGTTACTAGATGAGGCGTTAGCAAATCTGGGGAAAGTATATACGAGGGTTGCCTGTGACAATACGGCTAGTTTGAAGTTGTGTTTTACTTGCGGTTTGCAAGCTTTTCAGTTATTTCGTGGTCCGACGGGAAAAGCGACACTGTGGTTGGGTGGAGGCGAATGGGATGTTGCTGAAGTAGAAGAGCGCACTTCCTTTGCGTGGGTGCGATGATCGCTGTATATAAAAAAGCTCCACTAGGCGCGCGGAGAGGTTCTCCCGGCGCTAGTAGAGCTTTTTTGGCTTGTGAAGTTGTTTTCTTTCCTATCCATTCCGCTTTAACTTGCCTGTGCGCATCGCATGTTTTTCGGCGATAGAGAAGATCCAAAGTCCTAATGGGATAAGCACGACCCCGATACCTACCATCTTTAAGAGAGCAGGCATAATATCGACGAGGGTGGCGCCCTCTAGCAAGGTAGCTCTTGCTCCTTCAAGGGCATAAGTACCGGGGGAGGCATAAGCGATCGGGTGGAGCCATACCGGTAATACTTCTACTGGGTAATATATCCCAGACACGAGCATAATGATCCCCTGGATGATATGTGTCCCTTGAGCTCCTTTTTCTGGCGAGAGTAAGGGGAGCACGGAAGCGATAATTCCTAGTCCCATAAAGGCAGGGCTACCTAGAAAAAGAACGACAAGGGAGCGTAGCAGTGACGCAGTATCGATCGTGAGATCGAAAAAGAGCGCCACTACCAAGAGCACGATAACTGTACGAAAAATTCCATATAAAATGGCAAACATGCACATTCCAAATAGATGCGTAATACGGTGCACGGGTGCCATAAATGTATATTCGATCGTTCCTTCCCACCGTTCCCATGTAATCGAGTTGGATACTTCTTCAAAGAGAACGGACATAAAGCCCCAGAACAGTGCACCGATGACGAGATACAGGACAAACTGTTGTTGGTCTGCGGCACTTACATTGCCGCTAAGCCCAATGAGTCCGATCGTTAACGTATTGATCACTGTATAGAAAAGAAAGACCATCTCCCACGCCCAATAACGTCGGATTAACCCGAAGCTACGCTCGACAAAGGCATACATGGGGGAAAAAGCTAATACAGCTCTAATTGCTTTCATATTGAATATCCTCCCAGTTCACTCCTGTAAGTTGAAAAAATACTTCTTCCAGCGAGTCTGTTCCTATCTGTTTTTTTAAGCCTGCGGGGGTATCTAAGGCAACAATGGCGCCGCGATCAATGACAGCGATGCGATCACATAGTCGTTCAGCTTCTTCCATGTCATGTGTGGTGAGAAGCATCGTGGCATCGTGAGTGGAGCGCACCTCTTGAACGAAGCGTTGTACTTCTCGCTTTGAGGTAGGATCCAATCCCGTCGTAGGCTCATCTAGAAGCACTAAAGTGGGGGCGGTCATCAGCGCACGCGCAATCGCCGCTTTTTGTTGCATTCCTCGCGAATGGGTTTCCAAGGGTGAGTAAATCTTGTTTTTTGGAATCCCGAGTCGTTCTAAGATGGCGAGTGCTTTCTCTTCTCCTTCTTTTACAGGGAGTCCATATAAGCGAGCAGCGTAACGCAGGTTTTCTACTGCCGATAACTTTTTAAAAAAGGAAGCTTCCACTGAGACGCGGTTGATGAATGGACGAATATCAGCGGCTTGCTTGATCACGTCTTTACCGAAGACAGTAATGCGACCCTCATCGGGATGAAGCAGAGTAGAGATGAGTCGAATCAAAGTCGATTTACCGGAGCCGTTTTGCCCGAGTAAGCCAAAAATTTCTCCTCGATGAATGGAGAAGGAGACATGGTCAACTGCATTAACCACTTTGCGCTCTCCTCGAAAAAAGTTTTGCCACGATCGAGTTCCTGTTTCATATTCGACAAATTGTTTACAAACGTTTTCACAATGAATGGCCGTCTGTTCCTCTAAGAATGGAGGATGAACAGGAAGTGACGCTGGTGGAGGTGTTTTTACACTTATTGCTTCTGACATATTATCACCCTTTCGTATGAGAGTAGTGAATTCTCCACCTGAGCAGGAAGCACGTTCCATACGGACAGGCGTGCGGATGGAACGCGAACACCGCCAGGGGAGATTCATTTACACGTCATTGTACATGGTTTGACTTTAGTTAGAATTACTGTTTTTTAACTAGGATAAAAGGTCCCCAAGACAATCCATATACTGTAGTGGATTGCTGATCCTGCTTAAGTACCCCTGATATTCGGTGAAAAAGAGAGGGGCGCCATTTTTTAGCAGATGAGAATTCAGCTTTTAGCTCCGCTTGTTTCATTTTTACCAGTTGTTCAAGTTCATAATGGGTATGTTGCATCTTGTATTCCTCCTTGGTTGTAAGCAAAAAGCCACAGGTCTGATGCGACCCATGGCTTTGTATACCTTGATTCAGGCATAAAAAGCCACAGGTCGCGTTAACGACCTGTGGCGAAAGTGAATGCGTTTATAATTTAACGCGATTCAAGCCCGTCGAAGTCGTCGACCACGAGATACACGAATCCCTCGTGCGAAGGTGATGATTGCAAGTGCAGACAGACGAATGCCTTGAGTGATTGCGTCATGGGCAACGGCAGCCACACGTGCTCTACGTGTTACGATCAATTGTGCATAGTTAGACACAGAAGTTCCTTGTGCGGAAACAGGGTGTGTAATTGCAGACTGACCGAACGGTTGTAAAGCATTACATGGTGCTACGGTAGACAGACGAATCCCTTGTAGGGTGACGTTGTGTGCAACAGCAATGTGTCCAGGGGTGAACGTGTGTATAGGTTTCATCATGGTCAACGACCTCCTTTCCTTTTTTGGAATGTTTATCAATCCTCCTCACTATACAACGAGGATTAAGAAGAGTCAACAACTTTTTTGAAAATTATTCAATTAAATTGAAAAGGATAGGGGTACGAGCGGAGCTGGGCGAGTGGGTGAGTGTTACATTTATCTCGATTTTCGTGATATGATACGTAAAAGAGAATAATATGAATTGTGGATGGATCATATGAAGATATTGATAGGATTGCGAGGGATTATGAATGAGCCAACACGACAGTCAAGAGCAGGATTGGAGTAAGAGTACAGTAAAAGGCGCTGAAGAGATTACCTTTAATACAGAAGAGCCCGAAGAGGAGCTTGTGGCAAGTGATCAGAGGGGAGTGGGCAGTTTAAACTTTACTCCACAGCCCGAAGGGGAGGATCGGTTGCATATTGAAGAAGTAGAGGAAGAGGTGCGATTGGAAGAGCCAGTAAAAGCAGCTGCAGTACCTGCGTTTCAATCTTTCTCTGATGGGGTAAAGACAAAGGAACATCAAAGTGTGCGTCCTGAGCCCGAGATAGAGAAGCCTAAACGAAATCCACGTCCTCATCTATCACAGCGTATCAAGGAGTTTGAAGCAGAGCGTCTCTGGCGGGATAAGCGGATGAAGCAGAATCGTCAGTTTGTTGTGGAGGAGCTTCCCCCTGAACTGAAAAAGAGAATTCAACGTGTGATGTCAGAGAAAAAGATTTCATTTAATAACTTTGTTCTCTCGGCGTTAGAAGAGGCATGTAAGCAGGACGAGTTAGATAAGGTGCGTCGTCGTGGATTAGCAGAGGGTGAGGATGCTCTTCTGATCGAAGATCCAGAGTTGGGTGTATTGCGTTGTTTCCCTGCCGACTTCTTCACTCCACAAGAATTAGAGGATCTGCCATTTATCGAGGGTAAATATTATGTGAAGCGTTGGACGAAGACAGAAGATGGTTGGCAGCAAGTGAATAAGGGTTACTTTGAAGCATTAGATGATCAAGATCCCCCTTATATTCAAGTAGTAGATAACCAAACCGTTGGCGAGTGGATGGTATATCCCTTTACTTTCTTTGAAGATGGCTGGCGGTGGGGAATCTACGACTATCATGTGGTGATTGAAGTAGTGGGACGCGATGGCGGCAAGGAGGGACTCCTTCTCGATGTGTACGTCAATAACGATCTGATCGAGTCGGTGAATAATCCGCAAGAAGTTCACGATATTATTGTGCAACACTCCTAAACAGAGGATCAATTAACAGGCATGTTATCATGCGTTTCCGTCGGGGGCAGGTCTCCGGCGGTTTTTATATAGTTGTCCACAAAATCTGTGGATAACTTCTGTGGATAACCATATACTCATAGGTGAAATTGAGCAGAATGGTCGGGTAGAGAAAAAGTTGAGCGAAAAGAAAATAGTTTTTTCTTATTGCTGCATAAACTTACCAATGAAGTGGGAGAGTGTAGATCAACATGAACATAGTGAAGCCAGCTATTATTTTTGATATGGATGGAACCTTATTTCAGACAGAAACCATAGCTATCCCTGCCTTTCGAAATATGTTCACACGTTTGCAGGAAGCGGGAATGTTGGGGGAAATAGAGATTTCAGATCGTCAAATTGAATCTGTTTTTGGGATGACGATCGATCAGATATGGGATGAACTGTTACCACATACGGATGAATTGCTACGAAAAGTGGCAGATCAGTGGCTGCTGGAAGAAGAATTAGCCTTACTGGAAGCGGGAGCGGGGGCTTTGTATCCAGGTGTGAAAGAGACACTTGCCACCTTGGTGGAAAAGAAGTGGCCGCTCTTTATTGCCAGCAATGGAATTAAGCCGTATGTGGAAGGGATCGTGCGTTATTATGAACTCTCTCCATTATTTCAAGGAATTTATACGGGTGGAGATAGTGATGTAGCTAATAAAGCGGAACTCGTTCATCGCTTGTGTGTAGCTAATGGTGTCAGTGGGGGATACATGGTGGGTGATCGCTATTCCGATGTGGAAGCAGGGAGGGCAAATCAGCAGACTGTGATTGGCTGTAACTATGAGGGCTTTCCTTACTTTGGCGACGAAGCGGAGTTGGCGGATGCTGACTATATTATTCCTTCATTTCATTCGATCCTGTCGCTCTTGCCGGAGTGAGAAGAGCAGATTGATCGTAAGTTTGGATAGACGAAACTAAAGAAAAGGAGGAGAGAATTTTGAGTGCAATTTGGACGATTACCACGATGGAGATGATATGGCGCTTGGTGTTAGCAGTGGTTCTTGGTGGAGCGATCGGATGGCAACGAGAACATAATAATCATCCAGCCGGTTTGCGAACGCATATACTCGTTAGTCTCGGGGCTGCTTTAATTATGCTTTTATCTATCTATGGCTTCAGTGATTTTGTAAATGAACCCGAAGTGCAGTTTGATCCTGCTCGTATTGCGGCCCAAGTAGTAAGCGGAATTGGTTTTCTGGGTGCGGGCACGATTATGCGCCATGGTGTTACGGTGACCGGACTTACGACAGCAGCCTCTCTGTGGGTTGTGGCGGGGATTGGATTAGCGATTGGTGCAGGGTTTTTGTGGGGCGCCATAATTACGACGACGCTCGCGCTGGTTAGTCTTGAGTTTTTAAATAAAGCGGAGGCATTATGGATACGCGAGCAGCGACTTCACATCTTGCGCATTCGAGTGACTAATCGTCCGGGAGTGCTTAAGGAGATGTCATCTTTTTTAGAAGAGATGAATGTAAACGTCCGGAAAGTAAAAGTAGCTGAAGAGACGCAGCGTGGGACGATTGATGTAACGTTTACGATGCGTCTGACTGAAGGAGAACATCATGTGATCGACTTGATGGAAGAGATTCGCATGGTAGAAGGTGTGGTGCGGGTATATTCAGAATGAGTGAATGAAATAGGGGGGAGTGCGGAAAAATGTAAAAAAAGTCCGTGCTCCTCTTGCTTTTTGGAGAAAGAGGAGTATAATAAGTTTAAAGGTCAAAGATAGTCAAAGTCAATTGGAGGGTGTGACATGTCGAGTATCTCAGACATCATTGAACGCCACCTCCTTGAAATAATGGGTGCGAGCAAGGAAGGAACCATCGAAATCAAACGAAGTGAGGTAGCTGAGTTGTTTCAATGCGTTCCCTCACAGATTAATTACGTGATTTCCACACGATTTACGGTAGAAAAGGGATACTTGGTAGAGAGCAAACGAGGTGGCGGTGGTTACATTCGCATTTGTAAAGCGAAAACTTCTTCTGATCAAGCCTTGTTTGATATTTTGATGCGCCACATCGGTCCCAGTTGTAATCAAGCAAAAGGGGTGGGTGTGATTGAGCGTATGGTGCAGGAGGGACTGATGAAGGAACGTGAAGCCCTCTTGATGAAGAATATGATATCCCGGCATGTGCTGGAGCTTCCGATTCCAGTACGAGACCAGATTCGTGCACGTATGCTGAGAGCGATGGTAGCTACCTTGTTTTCCGGGAAAGGAGAGTAAGATCATGCAGTGTAAACAGTGCGGAATGCGACCTGCTACCCTTCACTATACCAAGATTATCAATGGTGAAAAAACAGAGACACATCTGTGTGAAGTGTGTGCAGAAGAACGAGGGGAGCAGATTCCTGGGCTGGAATCAGGTTTTTCTATCCATAACTTAATGTCTGGTTTATTAAATTTAGATTTGGGTACGAGTGAGCAAGCAGGTGTCATCAAAAGTGAAACCACTCTACGTTGCCCAACGTGTGGCTTAACGTATCGCCAGTTTAGTAAGATTGGTCGTTTTGGTTGTAGCCATTGTTACGAAACGTTTGGTGAGATGTTGCCATCTGTGTTCCGTCGCATACACGGTCATACCACTCATCGCGGAAAAGTACCAGAGCGCGCAGGAGGAAAGTTGAAAGTAAGGCGGCAGATGGAACAGTTGAAGCGAGAAATGGAAGAGGCGGTACGCGGTGAAGCTTTTGAAAAAGCTGCACAGATCAGGGATCAGATACGGACATTACAACAGCAACTAGATGAGTAGAAGGAGGGAGTAGTATGTCTTTTCAACGGTTTGTCGATGAAGCAGTAAGCGAATGGATGCGTGGAAAAGGGCCAAAATCCGATATCGTGATCTCCAGTCGCGTTCGAATTGCCCGTAACTTGCAAGATTATCCATTCCCTCTACTCGCAACTGGAGAACAAGCAGAAGAGGTACTCTCTCATATAGAGCAGACGATTAAGGAAGCGGAAGAGGATGCTCCTTTTGATCATCCGGAAGTGATTCGCATGGAACAACTAAGCGAGTTGGAGAAGAGGGTACTGGTTGAGAAACACCTTATCAGTCCTCACCTTGCGGAGGAGTCCTCACATGGTGGCGTTGTGTTGAGCGGGGATGAGTCGGTAAGCATGATGGTGAATGAAGAAGATCACTTACGTATTCAGTGCTTATTCCCAGGTTTTCAATTGGATCAAGCGTGGGAAATAGCTGATCGAATTGATAACTGGTTCGAAAAACGGGTTACGTACGCTTTTCATGAGAAGAGTGGATATTTGACGAGTTGTCCGACGAATGTGGGCACAGGTGTCCGTATTTCGGTGATGCTGCACTTACCAGCTCTAGCGTTAACGCAACAACTTCCTCGGTTATTGCAAGCAGCAAATCAGGTGGGGCTAGCGGTAAGGGGAATATATGGAGAGGGTAGCGAGGCGTTAGGAAATTTATATCAAGTATCTAACCAGGTTACTCTAGGGCATACCGAAGCAGAGATTATCGAGAAGCTACAAGGGGTCGTCAATCAGATGATCGAGCAGGAGCAACGGGCGCGCAAACGTTTGTTAGAAGCTCGCGCAATCCAGCTAGAGGATCGTGTCTATCGTTCCTATGGTTTGTTGCAGCATGCTAGAGTGATGGATTCGAAAGAGGCGATGCAGCGCTTATCTGATATACGCCTTGGTATCGATCTCGGTTTAATCTCTCATTTGCAGGGAACAATAATGAATGAACTGATGGTAATGACGCAGCCAGGTTTTTTGCAACAACACGCTGGGGAAGCACTCGATCCAGAGGAACGAGATGTGCGTCGCGCGATGATTATACGTGAACGTTTATCTATTGCGCAGGCGTAGCGCGTGATCTTAAAGTGACAAAAGTAGTAGACAAATATAAATAGTGAGGTGTTACTCCATGATGTTTGGTCGGTTTACCGAACGTGCACAAAAAGTATTGGCACTTGCACAAGAAGAAGCGGCGCGTCTGGGACATAGTAATATTGGCACCGAGCATATTCTATTAGGTTTAGTTCGTGAGGGAGAAGGAATTGCTGCAAAAGCGATTGTTAACTTAGGACTAGGCTTGGAGAAGATCCAGAATGAAGTGGAATCGCTCATCGGTCGAGGACAAGGTGAAACAAGTAGTATTGCGTATACTCCACGTGCGAAAAAAGTGATTGAATTGTCGATGGATGAAGCGCGTAAGTTGGGGCATACGTATGTCGGTACCGAGCATCTTCTGTTGGGATTAATACGAGAAGGTGAAGGGGTAGCTGCACGCGTATTGAACAACTTGGGTGTAAGTTTAAATAAGGCACGTCAACAAGTATTGCAGCTCTTAGGCAACAGCGAAGCGATGACAAGCAATCATCAAGCGGGGGCAAGTGCGAATACGCCAACATTGGATAGCTTGGCTCGAGATTTGACAGTTGTAGCAAAAGAGGGCAACTTGGATCCTGTAATCGGTCGCAGTAAAGAGATTGAGCGCGTGGTTCAAGTTCTCTCACGGCGGACAAAAAACAATCCGGTTCTCATCGGTGAGCCTGGGGTAGGGAAGACGGCGATCGCTGAAGGATTGGCGCAACGGATTGTGGATGGAGAGATACCTGAGACACTGCGTGGAAAGCGTGTGATGACTCTTGATATGGGTACGGTTGTAGCAGGAACCAAGTACCGGGGTGAGTTTGAGGATCGTCTAAAAAAAGTGATGGATGAGATCCGGCAAGCTGGCAATATCATTCTCTTTATCGATGAATTGCATACGTTGATCGGAGCAGGTGGTGCAGAAGGGGCCATTGATGCCTCTAACATCTTAAAACCCGCACTGGCACGTGGAGAACTGCAGTGTGTGGGGGCAACAACATTAGATGAATATCGTAAGCATATTGAAAAAGATGCGGCATTGGAGCGTCGCTTCCAACCGATTACGGTGGATGAACCTACACCGGATGAAGCCATTCAGATATTAGAAGGGTTACGCGATCGCTATGAGGCGCATCATCGTGTAAAGATTACCGATGAAGCGATTAAGCAAGCAGTTAAGTTATCAGATCGCTATATTACGGATCGCTTTTTACCTGATAAGGCGATCGACCTTGTCGATGAAGCGGGGTCACGGGTGCGCTTGCGCTCGTTTACCGTACCTCCAGATCTGAAAGCACTGGAACAACGCTTAGAGGGCGTGAAGAAGGAAAAAGATGCGGCGGTTCAAAGTCAAGAATTTGAGAAAGCGGCGTCCTTGCGTGATAACGAGCAGAAGTTGCGTGAAGAGCTGGAAACGACGCATAATCAGTGGAAAGAAGATCAAGGGAAGACGGATTCCGAGGTAACAGCTGAAGACATTGGTGAAGTTGTAGCCAGTTGGACTGGAATTCCGGTCCGCAAGCTGGCAGAAGAAGAGTCGGAGCGTCTGCTCAAATTGGAGGAAGTATTGCATAATCGCGTGATCGGACAAGAGGAAGCGGTAAAAACCGTCTCCCGTGCTGTGCGCCGTGCACGTGCAGGTTTAAAAGATCCGAAGCGTCCGATAGGTTCCTTTATTTTCTTAGGTCCGACAGGTGTAGGGAAAACCGAGCTGGCTCGTGCGTTAGCTCATTCCCTCTTCGGTGATGATGATGCGATGATCCGTATCGACATGTCAGAGTACATGGAAAAGCATGCCACTAGTCGTCTAGTGGGAGCTCCTCCAGGATATGTAGGGTATGAAGAAGGTGGACAGTTAACAGAGAAAGTGCGGCGCAAACCGTATTCTGTGGTGCTGCTAGATGAAGTGGAAAAAGCGCATCCGGAAGTGTTTAATATCTTATTGCAAGTATTGGAAGATGGACGACTAACAGATGGTAAAGGGCGTATGGTGGATTTCCGCAATACGGTGATTATCATGACTTCCAACGTGGGTGCAAGCATGATTAAGAACAATAAAAAACTAGGCTTTACCACCAGTCAAAATAATGATTATGAGGATATGAAAACACGGGTGATGGAGGAGCTGAAGAAAAGCTTCCGTCCGGAATTCCTCAACCGTATTGACGATGTGATTGTATTCCATTCATTGAAGGAGTCTCATCTGCAGGAGATTGTTTCGCTCATGTCAGAAGAGTTGCGTAAGCGCCTGTTGGAGCAGGATATTGACTTCATATTAACCGACGAGGCGAAACGACACTTGGCTAAGGTTGGTTTTGATCCAACGTACGGAGCACGTCCGTTACGGCGAGCCATTCAGAAGAATATCGAAGACAATCTATCTGAAGAGCTTTTGCGCGGTAATATAAAACATGGTGATACCGTACGTATCACGCTCCAGGATAAAGAGTTAGTGGTAGAGCCGGTTAGCAAAGAAGAAAAAGAGAGTCAAACAACGAAGTAAAGAGAGGAAAAAGCCTCCCAGATGGGGGGCTTTTTTGACTTGACATACTTAATTTTTACATAGATTATTTATATATTAGTGGCAATGATTGCTGAAAGGGTTCCAAAATTAGTGATTTATTTATCGTAGTGAATGATTTCATCAATATATGAAAATACTCATAGATTAAAACTATATACATTTTTATAAGAGTAGCTATAATGAAAGGAGATCAACATATGGACAAGCAGGAGAGGGATCGTATAGGAAAGATTTTGCGATCCATACGTAATGAAAAAGGGGATAAGATTGATGCTTATGTAGATGAAGGGTTGTCGCGAGCAACCATTCATCGCATCGAAACAGGCGATGGTAATGTGGGTGGAAGCGCAGAAGGTTATATTGATAAAGTGAGGATATTGGCGCAAAAGATGGGAAAGACGATGGAGGATATCATGGAAAGAAAAGATACCTCTCAGTTGCTCTTTCGTATGTATGTGGTAGAACAGCTAATTGAGGGACGGCGTGTGGAGGAAGCATTTACGGCTCTACATGAGATGAAGGTGTCTCCCCAGACTGGATTAAAAGCATACTATCACTATCTCTTTGCCAAGGGGTACTATTACCTCCGTCAGTTTGATCATGCGCTACGCATCGGACAACAGGTGATCAGTGAATGTAGATCGGGATATTGTCCTGCATTTTATAATATGGAATCCTTAGTCCGCAGTATGATGGCTAAAATCCATATCGAGCATGGAAAATATCGTGAGGCTTTAGATGAGATTGAAGAGGCATTAGACTGCTTTTTACAAGATGGGGAACGGGCAAGTATTTTAGCGAGTTTAAAAGCAGATAAAGCGTATGTGTTAACACGTTTAGGAGAGTATGAGCGAGCCGACCGCATTATTGATACCCTTTTTCAAAAGATGCAGGAGATTGTGATCCCTGATGTGAAATTTGCTGTCTATGAATTAGCAGCGCGCTCTGCTTTACGCAAACAATTTTATCAACGTGCTAGTGAGATTGGTCAAGTTGGTGTCAATCTGATTCTATACCATAAACAGAAGCGTCCTTACCTTACATTGGGGCGGGTGTTGTTAGAAACGTATATGGACACGCCTGTGGAAGATTTACAGATGGCGAAGATCTTGTGTGAAACGCTCTTAGTTTTTGTGGAGGATTTAGAGGATGGTAGTGACAAAAATCAGTTAAAAGCAGAGTTTCAATCGGTGCTAGCTCGAGTCTGGTATAAGCAGGATCAGATCGAGGAAGCAAGAGTATTATATGAAAGCTCAGTCGCTCTCCATACAGAGCAAGTAGAGGCTTGGATTGGATTAGGGGATTGTTACAGACGCCTTCTTCATCCTGATGATGCAATTGAGGCTTATCAACAGGGATTGTCACTCTCACAATCGAGATATCCTGATCGGTTAAAAGAGATTTATGTGGGATTAGCTCACTGTTATAGTGCTCAAGGCGATTCTATGCAAGAGCTCATGTGGTTACGAAAAGCAGGGGGATTAACAGATGGTTAAATGGTTTTAGTAGAGATAAATTAAAAACAGGAGCTACCAGTAAAGAAGCAGCTCCTGTTTGGAAGACATGAAGATAGTGAAATAAAAATTAAGAGTGCGGGGTTGCTGTTTGCTGAGAAGATGCCGTGTTCATCATCAGATTTAACTCTTGCACTACCAGCTCCAATCCTTTGCGAGCCTGTTTGGAGCTACTGCTCATATGAACAAAGCTATGTACCATTTGGTCAAAGTTTAGGTAGCGTACAGGCACACCTGCCTGTTTCAACTTCTCTGCATAAGCAGCTCCTTCATCGCGCAGAGGGTCTAATTGCGCAGTGATAATGAGTGCTTGTGGTAAAGAGGAAGCATCCTCTACGAGCAAAGGGGATGCGCTCACTTCTAATCCCTGCTCTTCTCTTTCTAGATAGTGCTGCCAAAACCACTGCATCTTCTCCTTTGTTAAGTTATATGCGTATCCTGCATTGTAGGAGTCGGTCTCAAAGTTGCAGTGAAGGACGGGACAGATTAAAAGTTGTCCGTGTAAGAGATATTTTCCTTCAGCGCGTAGTTTAATACTGGCTGCAGTTGCTAGGTTGCCGCCAGAACTTTCTCCTGATATGATGACTCTTTGCGGATCACCACCATAGGAAGCGATGTGATCAAATACCCATGTGGTAGCGGTGAGTGCATCTTGTAGTGGAATCGGATATTTCGATTCCGGTGCGAGGCGATAATCAACAGAGACAACAATGGCCTGGCATGTTTTGGCGACGTAACGACAAAAGGCGTCGTCTTTGTCCAAGTCACCAAATAACCATCCTCCCCCATGGAAATAGATTAATACGGGTAGGGAAGATGAAGAAGATGTGGATTCAGGTGTATAGATGCGGATCGGTAAAGAGTATCCATCACTGTCGATCAAGCGATCCTCCACTCGTCCGATCTGTATTTTCTCGGCATGGAAGTAAGGTAGTCCTTTTTTATAATAATATCTGCACTGCTCAGGGGTTAACTCTGCCATAGTAGGGTGATTAAGCTTTTTCATTTCGATTCCTACAGTGTGTAAAAGTTGTCCAATCTCTTTATCAACCATTATTATTCCTCTTTTCATTGAGAATCATTATCAATAATAATAGCTCAATGAATGGCAAAAAGCTACCCTTAAGGTAGAAAGTTTTATCGTGTACTCATTGATAGAGTTTGTATGTCTTCTCGTAGTTATCCACTGCTTTAAAGCTTTGTTTAGCTTACGATGTAGGTGTAGAAGGCTTAAACATCGGGTAGAGTACATACCCTACATTGCGTTGGGAGATGATTGTTGGGTGTGGATACACTGTGATTAATTTCTTGCGCAAACGGCTGATATATACATATAACGTACTGTCACCGACGTGAGGAGAACCCCAAGCGAAGGTGATGAGCTCTTCGGCTGGAACAATCTTACCGAGATTAAGAGCGAGTAAGTAGAGGATTCGAAATTCCGTTCGGGAGAAAGTTAGTTGTGACTTACCTTGGGTAAGAACTTCCTGATGAGTGTCGAGTACATAGCCACTACCTAATTGAATGGGATCTTTAGAATGAATCATCATGGGATAGTCAACTCCTTTTCGATGGGTGATATGTTGTTATGAAGTGACGGTGTTTTCAGAAATAAATATTGTGTAAGGAACCACACCCCTGTCTGAATAAGGATAATAAAACTTTAATAGTAAAAAAAGTAAAATGACACTTATATCAGGAGACAGACGTACTCCCTATGTAATATATTATAGCTAGGGCGTGTAAAATCCTTTTTATTTTTTAAAAAGAGAAAAATAGGTAGGAAGGGAAGAAGGAAGGGTCTATTGGGAATGAAGGAATTATTGTCAGATATATATTTAATATTGGAAATAGAGCCCAGTTTGGAGCTGCGCTTGTTTTTTGTATTTACTGTTCATGTTTTATTATTATTATTGAAGTATTACAATCTGCCTCAGATAAATAGAACCATAATTTTGATATACATAAATAAAGTGTAAGTACGGCGATAGAGGAAGGAGTAGACGGAGGGGCGTATTAATTAAAAAGACGGTATATTCAAAATATTATACCGTATACAACGGAAGGAGGGATGATGATGGAAGTCAAAGCAACTCCTATCAGTGCTGAGGAATTACAAAGTTATATGGTGTCAGAAAGTAGTAAGACGGATGTACGGCACGCTGAAGAACGTGCGATCGACTTACGCGCTATTGATCTACGTGCCATTGATCTACGTGCGATAGATTTACGTGCGATCGACTTACGTGCGATCGACTTACGTGCGATCGACTTACGTGCGATCGACTTACGTGCCATCGACCTGAGGGCGATTGATATCCGGGCATAACAAGGGTGCGGAGGGGCTGTGGGGAGCATGCTCCTCCTATTCCTTTAACAATTCTAATGTGAGAGGGGGAGGGAAGTGGTTCACCTTGAACAGGTAGAGGCGTATGTACCAGAAGCGCGCGTCCCGATTGAACAATTAGGAGAGAGATTGGAGTTAAATCGCTATCAAATAAAACTCTTCCAGCGAATTCACGGATTACATGAGATATGTATGGATGAGGAGCAGTCACTCGTTTCGTTGTTAATTAAGCCATTGGCAAGAATTTTGATGTACGCTCCGAATGTGGTTGAGCACGTTCGCTATCTTGTTTATTGCCATACGATTAAGACAGTAACACCCTACCCGATTAATGTATTGGAAGAGGTGAAGGAGGAGTTTGGTTTACAACATGCGCTCTCTTTTTCGCTCACACAGCAAAACTGTTCTTCTGGACTGGTAGCCATGGAATTGGCAGATGATTTACTCCGTGGCGATGGCGATCCAGAGGCACGAGTACTTATTTTGTTGGGTGAAAAAGCTTCCCATCCGACGTTACAGCTGATTCCCAATACGACCATAATGGGCGAAGCGGCTGCAGCATTAGTGGTGCGAGCCGGGGTGGGAAAAGATGAAGTGGTGGCGATACACCGTACGATTAGTGGGCAGTACGCTGCAGGTATCAATATCTCAGCAGAGAGCCTACGCCAGTTTGAACAGTCCTATGTTCCTACATTAGTAAAAACTATTCAGCTTACGCTAGATAAAGCAAATCTGTCTTTACAAGAGATAGAGTGGATATTACCTCATAATGTAAATCTATCTTCATGGACACAAGTGGCACGAGCGCTCTCATTTCCAGTAGAGAAAATTTACTTGGATAACGTATCGAAGTTAGGCCACTGCTTTTGCGCTGATTCGTTTATCAATTATCAAGATGTGGTGAAGCAAGGAATGATGCGGCGGGGTTCATATTATTTGTTGGTGACGGTAGGGTTGGGAGCCGTGTTTACGGTGGCGGTCATGCGTCATTAGGGGGGATAAGTCATGCACGTACAAACATCAACGTTCTGGTCGAAATGGAAAGAAGGAGTCGTTGGAGACGAGCAGGCAACTCTGATTTTGCTCGGTAACTTTGAGGTAGAGGAGTATTGGGCACAAGATCGTCTGAAATTACCAAGTGTGAGTGGGAAAGGGGGGCGTCGGATTGTTCATCGGATGGAGGAACTGGGCGTTTTTCTCGCCTCTACGGAAGACGTTGTGGTAATGAAGGCAGGGATGGATGTTACTTATCAGCAATATATGCAAGAAATTAAACATCCACTACCTAACATGATCTCCTTATCCCGCAATATCCCTCACTTGTCGATTACAGAAAACTTATTGCAATGCGAGCAGACCATCGCCCAGTTAAAGATGTTGCGACAGGAGCATTCTGCGCTCTATCTTCTTCCTTTTGGTGTTTCCGGTCATGAGGAGGAGCTAGCACAGTTAACAGGAATTCCACTTGCAGTTCCCTCTCAAGCTATTTTCGAGCGAGTAAATAGTAAAATTTATTCGCGTAAGATTAATGAGGAGTTAGGGATCAGACAAGTTCCGGGGGTTTGTTGTGAAGGAATAGCCGAATTACAGTCTGGATTTGCTCGTATGAGAGCATCTTTGACGGCAGGAAAAAAGATAGTGCTCAAAGATGCCCACGGTGTTTCCGGTAAAGGGATCACCGTAATTGAGTCGGAGAAACGTTTTCAACAGCTGCTTAAGATGTTGACTCGAAGTTGTACAGGGAAGAAGGAACAGGTGGCATTTGTCTTAGAGGAATGGGTGGAGAAGAGATGCGATCTTAACGTACAAGCTGTAATTACTCGTACAGGAGAGGTGCTACTGCATGCCATAAAAGAAGCGGTAACTCGGGGAGGTGTGCATCAAGGACATTACTTTCCGGCTCGGTTGACGCCAACACAGCGAACGCAGCTATATGAGGTAGTACAGAAGCTAGGACATGCCTTGTACGCAGATGGCTACTTTGGGATGATGGGGGTTGATGCGATGGTGGGTGTAGATGATTCCTTGTGGCCCAATGTAGAAATCAATGCTCGTCTAAATTTATCTACTTATCAGTCTCTTTTGGAAGAGCGCTATGTGGCAGCGGGACAGGTTATGTGGGCAAAGCATTACCCTGTTCAGTTGGTAAGGCCCCTCCCTTTTCGTGATTTACGAGATCGTCTAGACGATCTGCTTTTGACGAAACGAGGCGAATGCGGTCTTTTTATTCATAATCATGCAACGATGAATGCTGCTTATCAAGAAGATGGGAAACCATTTCCCGGTCGCTTGTATGCTCTTCTGATCGCTGATGAAGATGAACAATTGTATGCATTAAACGATGAGGTGGAACAACGGTTGCAATCACTGATCTAGAAGGAGGAAAAGACGATGGATGGGCAATATCGAGTGCAGGGAAAGTCGCTTTCTGCGTTAGCAGACGAGTATGACACTCCTTTGTATGTATATGATGGCCATGTGATGGTAAATACATTTCGCTCGTTACAAGAATGTTTGAGTAATGAGTTTGAGTTTTTCTACTCACTTAAAGCTAACCCTAATCTATCAGTATATGCACTCCTACAGCAGTTGGGTGCACGAGCTGAAGTGTCGTCATTAACAGAGTTAGAGATAGCGATCCGTGCGGGTACACCTGCAGAAAATATCATTTTTTTAGGACCAGGTAAAAGTATGACTGAGCTGATAGCCTGTATCGACTATGGCATTTATGCCATTGTGTGTGAGTCATTTGGTGAACTGGAGCAGATTGAGAGGCTGGCACAACAGAGGGGGCGCATCGTTGATGTGGCTTTGCGTATCAACCCGGCCTTTACAGTTAAAGGCTCCCGGTTGACGATGGGGGGGAAACCGCGTCAATTTGGCATCGACGAAGAACAAGTACTGGAGCAACTGCCATTGGTGCGTTCGTATCGACATATCCGAATGCTAGGGGTACACGTCTATATGGGTACTCGGATTTTAGAAGCAGATGTCATTGCTCAAAACACTGAGAAGATCTTTGCTCTGACCCGCCGAGTTGAGCAGAGATTAGGATATACACTGGATATGGTCGATATTGGAGGAGGATTAGGTGTTCCTTATTTTGACCAGGAGCAGGAGCTGGATGTAGTAAGCTTAGCTAATAAGCTTAATCCACTGGTTGAATCGTTTCGGGGAGACCATCCGCATACGCGTATCATTATGGAATTGGGGCGTTATTTGGTAGGGATGAGCGGGATATTGGTGACTCGTGTTCGCTACAAAAAGGATTCCTTTGGGGAGACGTTTCTAATTGTGGATGGTGGAACGCATTGTCATATGGCGGCGGTGGGTATAGGGTCTTTCGTGAAACGCAATTTTCCAATCCGACATGTAGAGAAGTATCAATGTGACCCCACGCATTCGTATCACATCACAGGACCACTTTGTACACCAAACGATCAGATCGGCAAGGCAGTAATGTTACCAGAAGTAGAGGTGGGGGATTTACTGGGTCTTTTTCATTCGGGTGCATATGGACCGACCGCTTCTCCAGTCTTATTTTTAAGTCATGGATTTCCAGCAGAAGTGATGGTGTATAAAGGAGAAGCGTTTTTGATTCGAGAACGGGATACGACAGCTGACATGTTGCGCAAACAACGTTTACTAGACGGTATGAAAGTAGAAGCGAATACACGCCGATGAGGCAGAGAAAGGGTGGTTAATATGAAAAGAGAGCAAGTGGTTGTGGCGATTAAGCGCTCCTTAAAAGAAGTGCTAAATATGAAAGAAGTGGATCATATCACAGAGAAGACCTCTCTTTTTGATGATTTGGCGCTGGATTCCACGTCGGTGTTGGAATTATTGATGGTGTTAGAAGATGAAGTGGAAGGCTTGTATGTGGATCCAGAGACGTTAGAACCGCACCATTTTGAAACAGTGGGGTCGTTGGCGACGTATATTGAATCGCATCTTAAAGATGTGACAGAGCATGTTGGCTAATCTCTATGTGGAGCATCTGGATTATCATTGTTTTACTCAGCAGCGTCCCTATCTATTTGATGAGCTCGTGCATCGCTTTCAGCAGGAGTTGTTGCAGCCGCATGGTCTGCATGTAGATACGGCCTTGCTGGAACGGAGCTCACACCACTCTTTTTTAGAGATGAGTAAGTCTTTATTAGATCCATTGGCTGTACAAGGAAAGTTAGAGGGTGTAGATTTGGTGGTATTGGCATACTGCACTCCAGATGTGAATGTAACGGATTCTGTTGTTTGCCACTTGATTCATCAATATCAGTTGGAAGGGGCTAATGGCTTTGCTATCTCTGATATGGGGATGGCGGCTAGTTGGACGGCATTACAAGTGATTGCGGATCGCTTTTACACTGGTTCTAGTCAAAAGGCAATTTTGATCGCCTTAGACCAAACCACATTTCCTAATCGCATAGCTCATGTTCATGATCGGCAACTACGGGATGCAGGTTCGATTCTGCTTATGAGCCGAACAGCTAGTGAGGAAGAGAGTTGGAGCTTAGTAGACAGGATGTATCGATACTCTCCTCAGGGAATAGAGGGAAGGGTGAACGATACAGTTGCTAGTTGGAGTTTGGAATATTCACTCAAAGAAGAGCGGGCGGTTATCGTTGCCCATCGCTCGTTGGAACCGTGTCTGTATTGGGTAGATCAGCCTGTTGTTTATTATGATGCGGATACGCACCTGGTAACGGCTCCCTTTATCACATGGCACCAGCAATTAAAGGGAGCGCCCGAGTACGTGTGGTGGATGCATTACGATGATGTTCATCCTTTCTATTACAGTGCTCTCTTTCGTTCCCATCAGGTATAAAGGAGGGGAGGGCGATAGATGAACGGTACATTTGGTATTAAGGGAATAGGAACCTATATCCCTGCTACTTTTCAGACAGTAGAAGAGGTCTTGGCAGGAGTAGGAGCAGGAGTGGGCGAACGGCGTTTGTTGGAACGGATTCACCAACTGCGCCAAATTCCTATGGTGAAGTCAGGGCAGCGTTTGGAAGAAACTATCACCTATGCGCTCGAAGATCTAAAGACAAAAGTGGAAAGCTGTTCGATCGATGTGGCTCTCTATGCTCATTCTCAGTTTACACATGTACCCTTCCGCTACGATCTTCTGTATAAAGTACTTGAGGTGCAGGGATGGGAACATGTCCCCTGTTATGGTGTGGATCAGCTAAATTGTGCTTCTTTTTTTGCTGCATTGCAATTGGCGCATTCCATCTTTGCTCGGGATGAATTGGTAGAGAATGTGCTTTTAATATCCGCTGATCAGAGTAATTTTTTGTCTTATGGACGCTATATTTCTCGAGCTACGATTATGGGTGATTCGGCTACTGCTCTGCTGCTTACACGTACAGGTTTTCGCCATCGCTATCTTTTTACATCTGTGCATTCAGATCCACGTTTTCATCGTGGCTTCTATGATTCTGAGGAGAATCGGAAAGCATTTAACCACGACTATCTTTCCAATATTATGGAGGGAATGGAGCATACATTGCGGGAAGTTGGGATGGGGCTGGAAGAGGTGGATTTCATTTTGCCGCACAACGTAAATCACACCACATGGCGACGCTTTAGCGAGCGTAGCGGCATGAAAGCAGATAAAGTGATGACCGCATGGATTTCGCAGTTGGGTCACACTTATACTACGGATGCCCAGCTCATTTTAGCACAACTGTTAGCAAAGTCTGTGTTTCAAGCGGGAAATCGGTACATGATGGTGGGAGTTGGATTGGGTTGCTTTGTGGGTACCGCTATCTTTGAAGTGATAGAGGAAGGAGTAGGCTGATGGAAACAACATTAAGGCGCACAAATCAATCAGAAATCATGCGGATGTGGCGATATTTGCAAAAAGAACCTTGGGGTGGGATTTTGCGTGTGTGGGAAGAAGAAAGGATGGAGACAGTGTATGCTCCCCACGGTTTTACGTTGCTGAGTCGAGGGAGGGGGGAGAAAAAACGGGTGTTTTCTTACTTAGACAGGGTGCCTGATCAGTGGTTGGAAAGAGATCATGTCGAAGTGTATAGGGTACAAAGAGGTGTGTCGGAGTATACGCCGGAGGGGCAAGAGGAAGGTGCATGGCAACAGAGGTGGGAAGAGCGTGTTTTTCATCTGCGCTTTGCGCTGGCGCTGATGGTATTGGAGCAGTGTAAACAACACTTAGAAAAGCGGCGCGCTCAGGGGATACCTACGTTGCAACATCAGATGGTGAAAAGTTTGATTTCTGATTTTTTGATCTTGTTGGAATGTGTGTACAGTAGAGATTCTACTTCTTCCGATTTGGAACAAAGGCGTTTGCGTCACTTTGATCATACAAGATTGGATCAACAAGTATGCTCGTTATTAAAACTGATGGGTGGACATGGATATATAAGTTCCGGCTGTAGTCGCTGGGGCCATGCGCTCAGCGTGATTCATAACGTATGGGTAGTGAGGTGAAAGGGATGGTATCGACAGCTGCTTGGAAGGAATACGAGGAGCAATTAACCGTTATCTCTCAACGCTTCCGTCAAATCGGGATGGAGTTGGAAAGGGAGCCGGAGATGATCGCTACAGTGGTGGAAGAAGAGCCGCTTCGGATCTATCGCAAACAGATGCTTCCTCCTGACTACAACGATGAACCAGTAAAAACGGCAGATGGAACCTTGTTTTATGGACTTACCTGTCAGGAGCGGGTGCGCTCTTTTGAAAAATTGGCATATGGTGATTTTGGCGTTACTCTCGCTTGTCCAGGCCCGTCTTTGTCAGGGATGGTGATTCAGGACTTAGCAGATGAAGAGCAACAGGATCGTTACTATACACGCTTAGTGGAGAAGCCGACTTGGACTTTTTTCGCTTTGACTGAGCCAGGTTATGGTTCTGATCCGATGGGGATGGAAACTCGGTTGACGAAGGAACAAGTAGGAGACGGATATCGCCTACATGGGGAGAAAATGTTTATTGGTAATGGTGCGAGAGCAGATGTGGGCGTTGTGTTCGCCCGCAAAACATCAGGTCCTCTCGGGATCGAGGTGGTACTGGTAGAAACAAATCACCTAGAGGGATTTAAAGCAGATTCATTGGAGACATGGGGGGTGCGCGCAGCAGGTCTTAGCCGTTTAACTTTTACTCATTGTCACATCGCTGAGGAGCAAGTGGTCGGTCGTCATTTACGCCCGATGAAGCGAGGAATGATGGGGGCTGTTACCACCTTTAACAAGATGCGTCCTAGCATTGCAGCTGCAGCATTAGGGATTGCGCAAGCTGCGTATGACTATGTATATGAACAGCGCCGTCAGTGGTTGGAAGCGGAGAAAACTACACTACAAAACTTGGAGTTAGAGCTTATATCTGTACGGCAACTAATTCGGCGAGCGGCAGAGGAAGTGGATGCGAACCCTCGTAATGGCCATTATGCCTCGGTGGCGAAAGTACAGGCATCTTCATTGGCAGAAAGGATGACAGATTCAGCGCTTATGTTGATGGGAGCTGGTTCGATCTACGAGCACCCTTGTTTATACAAATGGTATCGTGATGCACGTGCATGTGAGTTTATGGAGGGGACGTCGCATATACAAAAACAGACTGTGTTTCAGGCCTTTATGAGTGGGAAGATGCAACATGTATAGGGAGCAGAAACAAAACCGCATAAGCATTGATGCATTAGCACTTACACGTGTGAAAGCAGACAGATATCAGCATGATACGGTTCCGCCTGATGATTTCTATGAAATGCAGTTGCACTACGATGCGGAGTGTTATTATCACCAGCGTTCATGGCATCAATTGCCGACGCAGTCGATCAGAGTGGAAGGAAGAAGGGTCTCACATGAAGAAGTTTCACTGTGTACACTCTCCTCTTTAGAGGGGATACTGCCACCGGGGAGAATGACGTCTGCACAAGTGTTGTTAGTAGCGCATTCGTTTTATACTCGCCTCTCTGCGAATCCCATGCTGGCACGGCTTTTAGAATACTGGAAAAAAAGACCGCGCATCGCACTCGGTTTGTCGCATTTAGGAGAGGTAGCCTCAACGGAAGGGGTACGTGTCGCGGATTGGACGCTAGCTGAAGGTGAAACAGGAGTTCTACTTCTCAGTGAGCAACAGTTTTTCCTCCCACACCGATTCGCGCCCCCTCCAGCGCTTCCGCTTGGAGATGCAACGGTCGCGCTCTCTCTATCAAAGGACGGGGAAACGATAATTTTAGAGCAGCATAAGCGTGGGGTGATGCAGAACAAACGAATTTTACCCGCATGGGAAGATTGGATACAGCAGGTGAAGCGGATCGTGGAGGCAGAGCGAGATGAGGTTGATTGGGTTGTTATTCAGCAGGCTTTTTCTACACAGGTAGTAGAAGATGAGAAGCTGTTTGTACGTCAGCATCAGATTGATCATAACTTACAATGCACGGATGTTTGGATCACGTTAGCAGAAGGGTTAACGCAGAATGTGATTAGGGTTGGTGATCGCGTGTTACTCCTTTCCTTTGATCGGCTTCATACCTATTCAATGATACAGCTGTTGGTGCAAGCGCGTCCACGGATGAGTGATGCGTGGATATAACGAGAGAGAGAAGAGAGGATGGAGTCGATGGGAAGACTGGATTATGTGCATGGCAATATAACAAAACTTTTATATCTTACATTTATTCCAATGTTGATTGCTTCCATCGTCAACGTAGTTATGGTAGTTTCACAAGCGGTTTTTATTGGACAAGTGGGGGGAGAGGCAGTAAATATACGCGGCTTCTATTTGCCGATCTCTTTCTTTATGACAGCATTGCTAGAAGCGATGCAGTTGTCGACACAAGTGGTGCTGGCAAAGCGAAAAGGGGCGGGTCAACAAAAACAGATCGCTCAAAGCTTTTACCGCTTCCTGTTTTTTGGCTTATTGCTTATGGGAATGTTTGGAGTGCTAATCATCGTAACACTGCCGTTACTAACAACCTTTTTCGGTGTTGATGCAGCATATGCAGGACTTTTTCAACGCTTCGTCAGTGGGATGGTTGTGGTGGAACTGATTGTAGTGATGAATATTGTGATCGCAGCTAGCCTACGTGCACTCGGAAAAGTGAACATCGCCTCGTTTATTGCAGTTATGGGTTCCGTACTCAATATTGCGCTGATGTATTATTTTATTCTTGTACGTGGCATGGGATTGCAAGGGATTGTGCTGGCGTTTCTCATTACTAGTAGTCTTCAGTTTATCGCTAGCTATAGCTATATAGTATGGCTAAAAGAGATTCCGATCGGATTTCCGCGAGGGATACGAGGAAAAGATGAGATGGTGACAGCGATTTTACGTGGGGTTGGCGTGCCTGTTTTCCTATCGTATTGCTCTATCACCTTGGGGTTATTGTTATTTAACCTGATCATGGAGTCGTTTGGTGATGTAGCCGTAGGTGGTTATGGTGCGGCGTATAGCATCCAAACCCTTGTGATTATACCAGGCATTTTATTGGGATCGGCAATGGGCATTGTGATGAATCAAAACTTAGGATCAGGGAAGTTGGAGCGAGTGTTTGCTGTTTATAAAAAAGGGATCTTGCAGGCATTCTATTTCTACCTCCCGCTGTCCCTCTTCGTCTTCCTACTGCGGGAACCACTTGCTTCTGTCTTCTTTCGCGCTGCTGATCGGGAGGTTTTTTTACCATATGCTGTGGGCTATTTGGCGATTGTGGCTCCTACTTATCTCTTTATGGGTCCAATGTTGACGACGTTGATCACATTGGAACAGATGGGGAAAGGAATGAAAGCACTCGGGATGAATCTTACTTATTTTCTTCTCATCGCGCTCCTCGGTTGGGCGGTAACAACCTGGACGAATGATGTGAGCTCATTCTATTGGACGGTCGCCTTTTGTAACCTAATCGGCATATCCGGCTTGTATTATGGATATCGTCTCATGCATGCGGAGTTTAGTGTTTCTCGTCAGGAAGGTGAAGAGAAAGAAATGGTGTCAGGGGCATGAGTGGCGGAGGAGGAACACGGATGAAACCCGTTTATGTTTGGCAAGAAGTAGAAGGTGGGTATGTGGGTGCCGATGAAGCGGTCACCCACTTTTATAAATTAGATGATGATCCGAGTTTACAAAGGCGCTCGCCGCCGAGGCTTTGTCATGTTAAAGCTCCTATGCATCCGTGCTTTCGGTTTGCACCGATGGTGGGGCATCCGCGAGCGCAGGTTGTGATTCTTGATATTCCGTATGCAAAAGGGTCATGTGCGGAGGGATCAACCGTAGCACAATTTGGCGAGCTGTTACGTGTACAGACTGGGCAGAAGCCCGTATGGGCACGACTTGATGAGAAGTTTGCTTCAGGGATAAGAGACTTAGATGATGGTGGATCTCTTTTTTCTGGCCTTCTGTTTGAGGATTGGGGTACGCTTCAACTGGGCCAACCAGAAGAGCCGATGTCTACACTGGCTGAAGTGGTGCAGAAGGTGCTGGAAGAGCAGCAGATCTTGTTTTCGTTAGGCGGAGATCATTCGCTCACGTATCATGTGATTCAACAAGAGTTGGCGTATATCGAAGAGCCGCTTATCGTGATTGATTTCGATGCCCATCATGACTGCGGCACAACGCCTCTGTTAGCAGACGAAGTGAATCATGCTAACTTTATCCGTCATTTGTTGGCAGATGAGCGAATCGCGGCGATTGTACAATTGGGCGTGCGTGGAGTTCGATCGTGGGGGCAGTGGTGTGAACATCCTAAACTGAGGCAAATCTCTGCTAAAAAGATGAAGCCGGAAACGATTGAATCGGTGTTGTATGAATTGATGGGGAAGCACCCTCGTGCGGTTCATTACGTTACCTTTGATATGGATTGTTTGGACCCGAGTCAGTTTCCCTTAGTGGATTATCCAGTTGCTAATGGCCCTACTTGGGAGCAAGTGCGACTATGTTTACAATCTGTCTTTCAGATGAGAGCCCCTTTGCTGGGGGTAGATATGGTAGAGGGACAAGGGGTTCTTATCGAAGGGAAAGTTCCGATAGCGTATGAGATGGCAGTGCAAGTGTTCGCTCATCTCTTGGACGGGATCAAGAGAAGATATTCTGTATTGAAGCAGTATGAAGGAAAAAGAGAGGAGCGGAGAGGGTGAAACTACAAAATCTATTTGAAGCAGAACAAGAGAAAGTTCACGCTGAGATTGCGCGACAGCTGCGGGAGAACGGGGGAATTACGCTCGGTTACTTCTTCGCTTTGATGAATATCACTAAGGAGTTATTACCGCTACAACAGCGCTTCTGTCCAGAGAAGGTATGGGTGGATTATCTGGCTTTTGCTCAAATGCTGGATCGTATTCGAGAACAACCAGCACTGTTTGGTGGATGGGATGAGGTTGTGGGTGCGGAACATCGCCAACAAATCTTGCAGGAGGGGGGAGCTTTTCTCACCTGGCATACGGGGTTCGTTCGACATCATCTTGAAGCGATTGCAATAGGACGTGCCATGTTGGCCGAGTGGGAGTTACCCTTTTATCAGGTGGTTGATCGTGAGCAGTTTAATCATGAACAGAAGTGGGAGATGTGGGAGCGCTTAAGAGATATTCGGAATATTCAGTTGATAAATGCAGAAGACCAATTAATCGGACTAAAGCTGTTTCAACATTTACGTCGAGGGGGAGCGTTTTGTTTGAAATTAGATGGGCAAAAGGGAGTAAATGCTGATCAGCATACGCTGCGAACGAAGTGGCTCACCTCCATAATTGAAACACGAAGTGGGGTGTTTCGCATTTTGGCACGGGCCCAGAAGAAAGTTTCGCTGGTGGTGATGTCGATGACAGAGGACTTCCATTCCCGAATCGTATTCCACCCACCTCAACAGCTGGCTGGACAAATTGAGAAGGCGTGTGATGATTCATTTGCAGTTGTACGAGAAGAACTACTCCGCTATCCGTGGCAGTGGCGATTTTGGGATCGCCATCATGAGCAAGTGGTGGCGTGGCAAGATGTAAGTGTTGGAAATGAAAACATGGACACCAAGCGAATCAAGTGGGTAACGCAACAAGTTGGAAAAGAGGGTCTTGGTTTAGATGTGGAGACGGGACAAGTATATCAGCTGTCACCAAAGTAAGGGCAGGGGGAGGAAAGATGAAGGTGAGGGAAGATGTTTCGTGTGAAGCTGCGGTTACTCATCTACAGACTATCCCTTTTTTAAAGGCGGATTATGTAACGTTGACGATTGCTAATGAGATAGGAATAGAGGAGACAAGGTTTGCTCTCTTATCATCTCTCTTAGTGTCTACCGAGGTGAAGGCAGAACTATATCAGATGTGTGGAGCGGAGCTGACGGGAAGGGTTTTGCGGAAAGGGAGAACACAACTGTTACAGCTACAGGTTACTTCTCCGAATGAAGCATACCTTTGGTTTGAGCGATCTCTATTGAAAAAAGCATTGCATCTCTTAACTGTACGGGTGTGGAAGGATGAAGCGTGGAAAAAGGATGAGTTTTTTCGACGGCAGGTACATATTCATGCCAGCCGCATTCAGATGGAGCAAAGTGACGAAGAACAAAGGAGAATAAGGCAGTGCATGGCTACAGTTGTGGGAGAAGAACATTCTTTAGCGCGCTGGGGAAAAATAGAAGAATTACTTTCCTTAACGATAGATGAGATGAATCAGGTATTAGATGAGGTGTATCGCTATGCTCCTTATCATTTACATGTATTAGGTGCGGAAGTAGAGAAGATAGAGCAGTGGTTACATGAGCATAAATTAGATCAGGAAGGCACAGTTAGAAAGAAGGGAAGGTCGTTTGCGCGCAGTCTCCCTTCTGGAGAAGCTGTTCCTATCTACCGTGGGAACTGTCAGGTGGATACGGTTCCGATTACGGCAGCAATATGGACGGGTATTCGCTTTGCAGACGCTGACTATTTCCCGTTGTTGGTGGTGATGAATCGATTACGCACTCAATTACGTATACGTTTGCGTGAACAGAAGGGATTTCTTTATGCACTCTCATGCGAAGCAGATCCTCTTCTAGAAATAGGTTGGATCCACATGCGAGTGAAAGCGGGAGAAGTGGAAGAAGCGATCGATGAGAGTAAGCAGGTGTTGATGGAGATGAAGAAGGGGAAGTGGTCTCGTTCTTTATGGTATGAGTCTATACAGTCGATTCAGCATTATATTCGTTATGGAATGGACGTTCCCCAGGTATGTGCTGAGGTTAGTTTACACGGGTGGTTGAGTGGAAGTATTCCGAGCGATGAGAGCGCAAGGAAGAGATTGGAGATAATGACGATAGGGGATTGTACACGTGTGGCCACACGTCTTCAGCTGGCGGCAATTCAGGTTGGAATGACAAAGGAGGGGAAAGGAGATGGTTAAACCCGCTTTTACTTCTCATCCTGCGATCGAAAGCTTCCGCACAGCGATGGGAATGGAAGTATTGGTTGTTCCGTTGACAGGGTGTATGCGCACGTATGCTACCTTAGCTATTGGGATGGGGGCGATGGAGCAGTATGTTTCTAGAAAAGGCGATGGTCGACTCCGTCTCCCCTTCGGTACAGCTCACTTTTTAGAGCATCTTGTTTATCATCAATTTTTATCTAATATTGGGATGGAGGGGGATACACATGCAGTGACATCGCACTGGCTAACTTGCTATCAGGTAGCGACAACGAGGGAATGGCAGCAAGCGATCGTCCCATTGTTGGCGATTGCGGAGGAAGAGCAGCTTACTGTAACGGAGTTTATTATGCGGCGAGAACGACGTGTCATCTCACATGAAATCGAGATGTATCAGGAGCAAGGTAACGTAGTAGTGGATCAATTGTTAAAGCGTGCCCTCTTTCCATCTGGACATCCGTTAACGGTAGATATTGCGGGTACGACCCGGAGTGTCGCTGATGTATCAGCTCCACTGTTGCAACAATGTTTTGACATTTTTTATCGAGCCGAGCGGATGAAGTTGGTTCTGGTTGGGAATGTGACATCAGATGAGGTACATGCTCGATTGGGTGACTTTGAAAGCATTCCCGCTGAGGATAGTAGGAGAGAGGAAGTTATTCCGACTGAGAAGAGATGGGAGTTTTATTCATCAGGTAAGGGCGGAGTGGTGGTTGAAAGCAGGCCCGTCCCACTGCCCTTCCTTAAGGTGGGGTTTATGGAGCAAGGTGTTCCGTTGGCAGGGGAGCTCTTATTACGCTACTTGTCGATAGCGGAAGTGGCGTTGGAAGCACTTTGGGGGAAAGAATCAGAATTTTATCAGTCTCTATTTGAACAGGGTGTGATTGGTGATCACTTTAATTGGGAGAGTAAAGCTATACGGGGATGTGCTTATTCTTCCTTAGGAGGGGTGACGGCTAACCCTCAGATGGTCGTTGACCAAATCAAGGAGAGACTGGTGGAAGTAAGTCATCTGGGGCTGGCGGAAGAGAGGATTGAGCGGGCGAAGGAGAGGCGTGCAGGCAAGCACCTTCTTGCCGCTGATGATTTACGTCACTATAGTATAACGCTGGCACACGGTATGATGCAACAGATGATGGAATGGAAGCGTCTTGCTATACTGAAGAGTGTGACTATATCAGATGTAGAAGCATGGATTCAATCTCACTGTAAAATAGAAGGACTGCGTGTAGCGGTCGTGGAAAAGGGGTAAGAGTATAGGGAGATGGTATGGCTCTCCCCAAGCGCATAAGGTCGATAAATGTATATGAGAGAATTAAGGTTGTGAGCGGGCGAGCGAACCCTTCTTTATTGGTAGATAGGGTGAGTTTGTTCGTTTTGTTTTCTTTTAAGCAGGCTGTGATGTTAGGGGCGCCTAGGGGTTTTTGTTCCAATCTGATATAATGGAAAGAAGAGTACAACCAGAAAAAGGAGCTACAGGTGTGGCGAAAACGAAGACCAAGTTTGCCTGCCAAGAATGTGGATATGAATCTGCCAAGTGGATGGGACGCTGTCCAGGATGTGATTCGTGGAACACGTTGGTAGAAGAGCAAGCGGTGATGGGGCGTGTGGGGAGAACACAGAGGAGTACGCCTTTTCAGGCAGCGCAAGCGATCCCGATCACCACAGTGGGTCGTTCTAAAGAGGAACGCTCCGATATGGGAATTGCTGAATTAAACCGAGTATTAGGCGGTGGACTGGTGCCGGGATCGCTCATATTGGTAGGGGGAGATCCAGGTATTGGGAAATCGACGCTGTTATTGCAAGCATCTCATCGCTTAGCAGAGAAGGGGACGTCCGTCTTATATGTATCAGGTGAAGAGTCGACAGAACAAACACGACTGCGGGCGGATCGGCTACAGGCGCTAGATGCGAATTTATGGGTGGCGGCGGAAACGGATCTCGATCGAATTGAAGGGATGGTAAATGAGCAAAAGCCCGGCTTGGTGGTGATCGACTCCATTCAGACGATTTATCAAGCGGATGTTACCTCTGCTCCTGGCAGTGTGGCCCAAGTGCGTGAGTGTACGGGACGACTGATGCGAATCGCCAAGGAGCGTGGCATCGCCATTATCATTGTTGGACATGTGACAAAAGCGGGAGCGATTGCAGGACCTCGTTTGTTGGAACACATGGTGGACTGTGTTCTTTATTTTGAAGGAGAGCGTCATCAGACGTACCGTGTGCTGCGAGCGGTAAAAAACCGCTTTGGTTCGACCAATGAGATCGGACTTTTTGAAATGCGAAACCAAGGCTTGGTGGAAGTAGCCAATCCTTCAGAGATGTTCCTGTCACAGCGACCACATGGAGTGGCAGGCTCAGCAGTTTCTGCAAGCATGGAAGGTACTCGGCCTGTTTTGGTTGAACTGCAAGCGTTGGTGGCACCTACCAGCTTTCCCTCACCCAAACGCATGGCCTCGGGGGTAGATCATCAGCGTTTGGCGATGATTCTAGCAGTTCTAGAGAAACGTCTGGAGATGTTTTTGCAAAATCAAGATACGTACGTCAATATCGTCGGTGGAATGAGGCTGGATGAACCTGCGATTGATCTAGCGGTAGCTATCAGCATTGCTTCTAGCTTTCGTAATCGTCCTACCGGTGCCAAAGATCTCTTTGTAGGTGAGGTTGGTTTAACGGGTGAAGTGCGTAGTGTATCTCGGATGGAACAGCGCATGGCGGAAGCGAAGCAGATGGGTTTTACGAGGGCGATTATACCAGCGAAAGACCAACGCGGCTGGGATCCCCCTAGCGGGATGAAGATTATTGGTGTGCATACAGTTGAAGAGGCATTGGATGTGGGATTAGGAGGGTGACAGGGTGAAAGAAGATGCGGCTGCAGAACGTCGAAATACGTTTGTTAGTGAGATTTTACGGCTAGTAGCACCAGGAACCCCGTTTCGTGAAGGATTGGATAATGTTCTGGGTGCAAAAACAGGAGCATTGATCGTGATGGGGTATGATGAGTGTGTAAGTGAGTTAGTTGATGGTGGCTTTCATATCGATTCTCCCTTTACACCTGCACACCTATATGAATTGGCGAAGATGGATGGTGCCATTATTTTGAGCAATGATGGTCGCCGAATTTTGTATGCTAATGCGCAGTTGGTTCCTAGCTCCACCATTCCTTCGACAGAGACAGGGATTCGTCATCGCACCGCTCAGCGAACAGCGAGGCAGACAGGTAAACTGGTCATATCCATTTCACAAAGGCGAAGCATCATTACATTGTACCAAGGTCATTTTCGATATGCCCTCAAAGATATTGGGGTTATTTTGACGAAGGCAAACCAAGCAATTCAAACCCTGGATAAATATAAATCTGTGTTGGATCAATCTACTACCAATTTGAGTGCCCTCGAATTTGAAGAGTTGGTTACCCTAAATGAAGTAGCGATGGTGATGCAACGAGTGGAGATGGTACTGCGCATTAAAGGGGAGATTGAAAGCTATATCCATGAATTGGGGACGGAAGGACGCCTAATCAAAATGCAGTTGGATGAATTGGTTGATAAGGTAGAAGAAGAGACTGTATCGCTGATCAAAGATTACTCTTTCCAATCTGCAACACCGGCACCTCGAGAAGTGTTACATCGACTTAAGCAGCTTTCGCAAGATGAATTGCTTGATCACGGACACATAGTAAAGGCATTAGGATTTCCCTTTGGTACTAATATTCCAGAAGAGACAGTATCACCGCGAGGGTATCGTATTCTGCATAAAATACCACGTCTACCTCAGTCGATTATTCAAAACTTGATCGGACGCTTTGAATCCCTGCCTCGCATTATGATGGCGACGATCGAAGAGCTGGATGAAGTGGAGGGAATTGGGGAAGTAAGAGCACGTACGATTAAAGAAGGTTTGAAGCGGATTCAGGAGCAAGTATTCATTGACAGACATATCTAAATAGCCTAGAATATAAACATTGATTAGATGGCTGTAATTATATGTGTAAGTGAATATTTAGGTACGGGAATTTATTAATCTTGTGCTGGATATAGAGTGAAATCATGGCAAGGGCAGATCCTGTTTGGATACGCCCTACTTTGTTTATATTAGGAGGCTTTCTTACATGATGGCGCGCGCATTGCCAAGCATCCTAACCGTTGGGAATCTTTTTTTAGGGATTATGGCGATGATTCTAGCCTTCCACGGAGAATGGCGTTATGGAGCCATAATGGTTATTATTGGGATGTTTTTGGATGGGTTAGATGGACGAGTAGCGAGGTTGTTAAATACGCAGAGTGAATTTGGAAAAGAGTTGGACTCATTATCGGATATTGTTTCTTTTGGAGTAGCTCCTGCGATTATTATGTATATTGCTGCCTTTCAGGATGTAGGTGTAATGGGATGGATATTGACAGCAGTGTTCCCTATTTGCGGAGCGCTTCGCTTGGCTCGTTTTAATGTTCACCCTGGGATCCCAGGTTATTTTATCGGGTTGCCGATTACCGCTGCAGGCGGAGTGTTGGCAACGATGGCACTGTATAAAGATACAGTGAGTCATCCTGCAGTATTAATAATGGGACTATTGTTTTTATCCTTTTTGATGATCAGTAATGTGAAATATCCTAACTTTAAACGATTAGGTATTCCTAAAAAAACATACTGGGTAGCTCCGTTAATCATCTTGTTTTTTGCTGCATTAGCAGCTCGGTATCCTGAAATATTACCGAAATTATTATTTATACCGCTGGCACTCTATGCGATTTATGGGATTCGTCACTCGATGAAACGGAGAAGACGGGCTAAAAAAAAGAGAATAGAAGAAGTAAAACCATAAAGTAAGGCTAGATGTAACGGAAAAAATCCTGGACGGGTGCTGTCCGGGATTTTTTTATGAGAACATTTTTTTATAAATATCGTTTATAAGGGTAGGCGGCATTCATTTTCACTCCATAAGTAGGGGATTGCAGTGTAGGTTAGCGAAAGTGGAACGACCCGAGTGTATTTAGACATTCTTGCTCGCTGGCGATGACTTCACTGAGTGGAATCTTAAACAGATTGCACATGGCTGCTAAATAAAATAAGTTCTTACCCATTTCTGATTTAACAATATCGCGGCAATTACTGCACAGTTGCCCTGATAGGTGAGAGGTAAATCCCTCTTTACACTCTTCGATCGTGGTCGCGTCATCAAAAGGCTGACGATCTGCATGGATTTTAATACATCCACAGTCAGTAACTGCTTTCATGATAGCTCGATTGGTGCGAGCGTTAGACTCTTGAAATTTGGAAACCACGTCGAGGAGACTGCGGTGGCGGAGTAACAGATCGGATACTTGAAGTTGGAATTGATCGATTGCCTGTTCCGTCTGGGTTTGTTTCTCTTCCATTCCGACCGTCCTTTCTTATGGACAGAAAATTCTCTTTAATTTTATTATAGCGGTCAGGCTGTTAGGTGTCAAATTTTCACATGTAACGAAAAAAAGTGTTGACGCTTCCTGGAATCATATGCTACGATTATTTGTTTGAAAGTTGACACCTCCTTTTGCTTGTGATAAACTGGAAATGAGTTAATGCCCCTAATGGAGGTGGGTTTCTTGTTTAATGTCGGTGATCGTGTCGTATATCCCATGCATGGTGCAGGTGTCATTGAGTCAATCGAGGAGAAAGAAATCTTAGGTGAACGAAAGAAGTATTATGTAATGCGTCTTCCTGTAGGTGAGATGAAAGTGATGATTCCGATGGCGAATGTGGAGAGTATTGGATTGCGAGAGGTCGTAGACGAAGAAACCGTTGGGGAAATTTTTGAACGGTTGAAACACCAGGAAAGTGATATTACCACTAATTGGAATCGCCGTTATCGTGCTAATTTAGATAAGATGAAAAGCGGGGATCTTTATGACTTGGCTGAAGTGGTTCGTGGTTTAATGCTGCGTGACCGTGAGAAAGGCCTCTCCACAGGAGAGAGGAAAATGCTGGAGAATGCCCGGCAAATTTTAATCAGTGAATTAGTTTTGGCCAAGCAGATTGAAGAAGACGAAGCTTTTCATTTATTGGATGAGTCGTTTTCAACCAAAGTGGAGCCAACGGGCAAGGAATAGGGAAAACAGTCAATTAGTAAAAAATATATAAATATGGTTTTTTCTATAGAGAGATTGTCTATAATGGTGGTAAGAGGAGGTGAGGCCCCCAATGTTAAAGCGGTTTGTTCAGCTCACGTTTTTGTTAGTCGGCGCTATGCTCGGCTATACATTGGGTCCATTAATGTTTCAGCTGCTACAAAATTCCCCACTTCACCTCGGCGATGTTCCTGCACCTGAATATGTTGGCGTTGTGATCGGGGCGATCCTCTTGTACCTGCTAACGTTACGATTGTCCGATTACGTGGTAAAGTGGATTCGCTGGAGTGAAGAGCGACTCGTAAAAATACCGGCTACAGATATATTATTTGGTGCTTTTGGATTAATTTTCGGTCTTATTGTAGCTTCGCTGCTAGAGTCGACACTAACGCGAATCCCGATCCCTGGTTTTGATGTGGTTCTTCCTCTGTTAATATCAGGAATTTTAGGTTACCTCGGTTTTCGCGTCGGTTATAGTAAACGCGATGAATTGCTATCGATCTTCACGATCGGAAGGCAAGGAAAAGATCGATCCAAAAAGGACAAAGAAGCACGTGGACGAGAGGTTGAGCCCAAGATTTTGGACACTAGTGTCATTATTGACGGGCGGATCGCTGATATATGTCGCACCGGATTTTTAGAAGGTACTCTGGTGATTCCAGCGTTTGTACTAGAGGAGTTACAACATATTGCCGATTCCTCTGATGTCTTGAAGCGGAATCGAGGTCGACGTGGGTTGGATATCTTGAATAAGATCCAGAAGGAATTAGATACAAAAGTATTGATTTATGAAGGAGATTTTGAAGAGATATCCGAAGTGGACAGCAAGTTGGTAAAACTGGCAAAAGTGTTGACGGGCAAAGTAGTTACCAATGATTTTAACCTGAACAAGGTGTGTGAACTACAGGGAGTGAAAGTGCTCAATATTAACGACCTTGCTAATGCGGTGAAGCCAGTCGTACTTCCAGGGGAAGAAATCCGTGTGCAGGTGATCAAAGATGGGAAAGAACATGGGCAAGGTGTGGCTTATTTGGATGATGGCACGATGATCGTGATTGAAGGCGGACGTGACTACATCGGAGAAGATATAGATGTATTGGTTACCAGTGTGCTACAGACGTCTGCTGGTCGAATGATTTTCGCTAAGCCCAAGTTGTTGGAGCGTGCACTCTAGCTGATTGAGTCAGATCAGTTATCGCTTCTTTTATGTAGAAATGGACAGGGCTTACTTGCGAGCCGACTCTGTTCAACAGTATAATACCGATAGGATTTAAAAATGTGAGTGCAAAGTACGTTTTGCTCTAGTACGCCCGTGTTGGGAGATCCTCCTGCCGGGCGTCATTCTTGTGTAGAAAGGGTTGGCGATCGTGAGTGTAGGGGTGATTATTCCTGCGGCGGGGATGGGTAAGCGCATGGGGACTGCTGAGAAAAAGCAATTTCTTCACTTTCAGAACAAGCCAGTCTTTATTCATACTTTGCAGGTATTTGAGGAGCAGCAGCAAGTAGAGGAGATTGTGGTCGTGGCGCATGAAGCGGATGTGGCGCGCAAGCAAGAGTATGTCTCTTGCTATGAAGTGAAAAAGGTAAAATGTGTCGTTGCTGGTGGTAAAGAGCGACAGGATAGTGTATATCTCGGTTTACAGCAGATAGCAGCAGAGTGGGTTTTGGTACATGATGCAGTGCGTCCATTTGTAAAGGCAAAGCAGATAGAGGCCTTGCTGGCAGAGGTTGTTCAATATGAAGCAGCCATCTTGGCAGTGCCGATGAAAGAGACGGTGAAACGGGTAGATAAGGCGGGGATGGTTGTGGAAACACCTGATCGACAATCGTTGTGGTCGGTACAAACTCCACAAGCCTTTCGGCGTGATTTACTTGTTAGCGCGCATGAGCGGGTTCGGGGTGAAGAGTTGCTCGTCACCGATGATGCGATGTTGGTTGAAGCTTTAGGAGTGGATGTAAGGGTTGTGCATGGGGATTATACAAATATAAAATTAACAACACCAGATGATCTCGCTGTTGCCACAGCGATCTGGGAGGGGCGAAAAAAATCATGATACGTATAGGACAAGGATTTGATGTGCATAAATTCGCTGAAAATCGTCCACTGATTATCGGAGGCATTACGATAGATTATCCGCTCGGTCTCTTGGGACACTCGGATGCGGATGTGTTGTTGCACGCAATTACGGATGCGATTCTGGGAGCATTGGGAGAAGGAGATATCGGGAAACATTTTCCTGATACAGATTCTCGCTTCAAAGATGCCGACAGTGCAGAGCTTTTAGCTCAGGTGTGGAAGATGGTGAGGGAGCGGGGCTATGCCTTGAGTAATATAGATGCGACCATTATCGCACAAGCCCCGAAGATGGCGCCCTACATCGAAAAAATGAATGAGCGGATCGCTCAGTTGTTACGGGTGGAAAAGAACGCTGTTAATGTTAAGGCAACCACGACAGAAAAGCTTGGGTTTACAGGTAGAGGAGAAGGAATTGCGGCGATGGCCGTTGTCTGTCTCATGTATAAAGGGCAAGAATGAGTGAAAACGAAAGGGGAGAACTCTAGTGGCAACAAGAGTACGAACACGGTATGCTCCAAGTCCGACAGGTCATTTACATATTGGAGGCGCTCGTACCGCATTGTTTAGTTATTTGTGGGCTCGTAAATTTGGCGGGGATTTTGTCGTACGGATTGAGGATACCGACTCTGAGCGAAATATGGAACAGGCGGCGGAAAAGCAGATGGCCGCTCTAGCGTGGTTAGGGATTGAATGGGACGAATCGGTAGATCGTGAAGGGGATTATGGGCCTTATCGCTCAATGGAGCGGGTAGATATCTACAAGAGGTATGTGAATCAGCTTGTAGAGCAAGGGGATGCGTATGCATGCTATTGTACGTCTGCCGAATTGGAACAAGATCGTGAACGGCAATTAGCAGCCGGAATCGCCCCCAAGTACAGCAAACGCTGCCGCCACTTGACAGTAGAAGAGACCAAGAAGCTTGAAGCCGAAGGGCGGACAGCGTCGATTCGCTTCCGTGTTCCCGAAGGGGAGTCAATTGTAGTAGATGATTTAGTGCGTGGTCAAGTGAGCTTCGAATCAGATGGAATTGGTGATTTTATTCTGGTGCGTCCAGATGGTCGACCCACTTATAACTTTGCGGTTACAGTAGATGATGCATTGATGAAGATTTCGCATGTGGTACGGGGGGAAGAACACCTTTCCAACACACCACGTCAAATAATGATTTATCGTGCGTTAGGGTGGGAAACGCCACGGTTCGCTCATGCTGCTCTCATTTTAAATCCCGACGGAAAGAAGATGAGTAAGCGTGATGAAGCTATTGTTCAGTTTATTGACCAGTACCGAGATCTAGGTTACTTACCAGAAGCGCTAATCAATTTCATCTCCCTGTTGGGTTGGTCTCCCGAAGGAGAGGATGAGCTCTTTAGTAAAGAAGAGTTGATCGAACGCTTTTCCCTCGAGCGGGTTTCCAAAGCACCCGCTGTGTTTGATACGGGAAAGCTTAACTATATGAACAACTATTATATTAAACAATCTCCACTCGAACGAATTGTTGCGCTGGCTCTTCCTTTCTTAGAAGAGAAGGGAAAGATTTCGTTACCCCTTCCTGCAGAACGACAAGAGTGGGTTACCCGCGTAGTGGCACTTTATCAAGAGCAACTGGATTATGTTGCACAAATTCCGGCATTAACAGAGATGTTTTTCCGCGCAAAGGCAATTTACTCCGCAGAAGCACAAGAAGTGTTAGCAGAGGAGCAAGTGCCTGAGGTTTTGCGTACGCTGAAGGAACAGATTGAAGGTTTACATGAAGCACTTACAGCAGATAACGTAAAAGTACTTTTGAAGCAGGTACAAAAGGAGACTGGACATAAAGGGAAAAAGTTGTTTATGCCTGTTCGTGCTGCTGTTACAGGTGAGGTTCATGGGCCAGACTTAAAAGAGACGATGTCCCTACTGGGGAAAGAGTGTGTGTTGGAACGATTGCAGCATTGCCTTGACAATTAGGCATAATCCATAGGAAAATCGTGTTATCAAGCGACGATCGGGAAAGTACGTAGCGAAGCGGATATACCAGAGAGAGGCACCGTCGGCTGGAAGTGCCTGTATTCCTACGCTTATCGGAAATGCCCCCGTGAGCCTGTTGCCCGAACGCGGAAATTCCCGTCAGTAGGCGTAACCAGTACCCACTGTTACCGGGGATAAAGAGGAGCCTATCTTTAGGTTCAAGCAGAGTGGAACCGCGGATCACCGTCTCTGCAGCACAGGTGTGCTGCGGAGACTTTTTGTTTTTCGCTTATATATTACTTTTTTGCCAGGGAAAGGAGGAGCCTATATGTTAAAGAGTATTCGACGTTCCATTACCCTTTTGCGCTCCGATATTGAAGCGGTCTTCGACCGTGATCCAGCAGCGCGCAATACGTTTGAAGTAATTTTAACCTCATCTGGTCTGCATGCGATCTGGGGGCATCGGATCGCTCACTTCTTCTATCGCAAGAAGTTGCGACTGTTGGCCCGAGTGCTGTCCCAGTTTATGCGCTTTTTGACGGGGATTGAGATCCACCCAGGAGCTAAGATTGGCAAAGGATTTTTTATCGATCACGGCATGGGCGTTGTCATTGGTGAAACGTGTGAAATCGGTGACTATGTCACTGTTTTTCAAGGTGTAACCCTTGGAGGAACGGGGAAAGAACGAGGAAAGCGCCATCCCACCGTGAAAGATCACGCAATGATTGCTTCGGGAGCAAAAGTATTGGGTTCGATGACGATTGGGGAGAATGCGAAGATTGGGGCAGGCTCAGTGGTGCTAAAAGAAGTACCACCTAACTCGACAGTGGTGGGTGTCCCAGGGAGGGTTGTGATTAAGGATGGGATACGTGTCCCTGATTTAGAACATGGAGATCTCTCTGATCCGATCGAGGACACCTGTAATACATTGCGTGAGGAGATTGAGCATTTAAAAAGCGATATGGTTCGTTTACGGCAAGAGCTGGAAAGAGAACGGAGGAATAGAAAATGACGATCAAGTTATACAATACGATGACAAGGAAAAAAGAGACTTTTCAACCCTTAGAACCGGGTCATGTCAAGATGTATGTATGCGGTCCGACGGTATATAACTATATTCATATCGGCAATGCGCGCGCGTTCACTTTCTTCGATCTGGTGCGACGTTATTTACAATACAAAGGTTATAAAGTTACGTATGTGCAAAACTTCACTGATGTAGATGATCGTCTCATCGAATCGGCTCAGACGGAGAACACAAGTGTGTTGGCGATCGCAGAGCGTTATATTGAGGCGTACTTTGCAGATATGGATGCATTGGGTGTGACACGTGCTGATATTCATCCTCGAGCGACAGAGGAGATTGAAGACATGATTGAGGCGATCAGTGTGTTGATAGATAAGGGTTATGCCTATGAGCGAGATGGAGACGTATATTATCGGGCTTTACGCAAGCCTGATTATGGTAAATTATCTCATCAATCGATGGATGATCTTCGCGCGGGCGCACGAATTGAAGTAAACGATCGGAAGGAGACCCCGCTAGATTTTGCTTTGTGGAAAAAGGCGAAGGCAGGCGAAATCTCGTGGGCAAGTCCATGGGGAGAAGGACGTCCTGGCTGGCATATTGAGTGCTCGGCGATGGCGCGTCGGTATCTTGGGGATTCAATTGATATCCATGCTGGCGGGTTAGATTTGTGCTTCCCCCACCATGAAAACGAGATCGCTCAAAGTGAAGCATGGACAGAGCAACCATTTGCTCAGTATTGGATGCACAACGGATATATCAACATGGGTAGTGAAAAGATGTCAAAGTCTCTGGGCAATGTGAGAACGGTTCACCATTTACGTCAACAGTATGATCCCAGAGTGTTACGTTATTTCTTACTCTCATCGCACTATCGCAATCCGATTTCGTATTCGGAAGAGGCGCTCGAGCAGATGAAGCAGAGTTTAGAGCGCATAGATACGGCTTTCATCAACGTACGTCATCGCAAACAGACTGCCATTGCTGGAGAAGCGAGTGCTACTGTACGCGATGCGATGCTCGCATTAAAAGAGCAATTTGAAGTAGCGATGGATGATGATTTTAACGCGACCAATGCGCTCACTGTATTGTTTGAGGCAGCGCGGTTGGCTAATGAGTTGGTAGCTCAAAAAGTGGTTACTCAAGGGACGTTAGTAGAGGTTGAACAATTTTTCACCGTGTACGGTGGAGATTTATTAGGCTTGATTAAGGTAGAAGAAGAGCAGTTGGATCAATGGGTAGAAACGAAGATTGCTCAGCGGCAGGAAGCACGTCAAAGCCGAGATTTTGCACGGGCTGATGCCTTGCGGGACGAATTGAAAGAGGCAGGTATTATATTGGAAGATACACCTCAGGGTGTACGCTGGAAACGGAGTTAAAAGAACTATGGAAATGAATCTAGGAAAAACCTCTCCTTTTCTTTCAAAAGCAACGAAGGAGCTTTCTCCTCTGTTGCTCGCTTATATGGGAGACGCAGTTTATGAAGTGTATGTGCGCTATCACTTGCTTGCACTGGGAATTGTGCGTCCGCAACTGATACAAAAAGAGGCAGTGCAATACGTGGCTGCGACGGCACAGGCGCGTGGTTTGCGTCTGTTAGAACCTATGTTGACGGAGAAAGAGTTGGATGTGGTAAGACGTGGCCGCAATGCGAAACCTGGTCATACGCCCAAAAATACCAAAGTATCGGAGTATCGGCTCAGCACAGGCTTGGAAGCGTTAATCGGATATTGGTATCTCAACGAGGAAAAAGAACGACTTGATGAGATGATGCACACGCTATTACAACTGATGAAAGAGGGAGAAACATCATGAGAGATAATCTGGTTATAGGTCGTAAACCTGTGCATGAAGCACTCCGGGCTGAGCGCAAGCTAGAACGTCTTTGGTTAGCGGAAGGGACGGCAAAAGGAAAGTTGGATGATATTCTCACCTTAGCCCGACAAAATGGTGTTATGTGGCAGATGGTGCCACGCAAACGACTAGATCAACTTGCAGAAGGGGAAAATCATCAAGGCATTATTGCTGAGGCGAGTCAGTTTGTTTATGCCGAGATGGAGGAAATATTTGCTCGTGCGGCCAAGCGCGATGAAGAACCATTTTTTTTAATCTTAGACGGAATTGAAGATCCTCATAACTTAGGTTCTATGATACGGACAGCAGATGCAGCTGGAGTTCATGGTGTGATTATCCCTAAACGGAGGGCGGCGCATGTGACCGCAGTGGTAGCCAAAACATCTGCAGGGGCTGTGGAGCACGTTCCGGTGGTACGGGTGACCAACTTAAATCGGACGGCGGACGAGCTTAAAGAGCGGGGAGTATGGCTGATTGCCAGTGACGCCCAGGCGCCACAGCGCCTCGAAGATATCGATTATCGGATGCCAGTTGCGATGGTAATTGGAAATGAAGGACGGGGTATTAGCCGTCTCTTGAAAGAGAAATGTGATCAAACGGTTCGCCTTACGATGAAAGGTAAGGTATCTTCACTCAACGCTTCGGTCGCTGGTGCGCTACTTATGTACGAGGTATTGCGTAGTCGTGAGCACGGGCGTGGGTGAATCTCATGGAAGAATGGCTGATTGTAGACGGCTATAATGTGATCGGTGCCGGCAGGCCGGGTTTCTCCCATCTAGCGATGGATGAGGCCCGCCAGCGTTTGATCGAGGATTTATCTGAATATCAAGCCGTATCCGGTCGACGTGTAATTGTTGTATTTGATGCCCATCAAGTGGAAGGGGCAGAAAATAAAAGTTATGAACACCAAGTAACGATTTATTATACTAAGCAACATGAGACAGCGGATGAGTGGATCGAAAGGTGGGTGCGCAAACAACGCGGGCAGGAAAAGGAAATATATGTCGCTACATCTGATTATCTGGAACAGCGAATGATTCTTGGGCATGGAGCTTATCGTATCTCAGCACGGGAATTGATGGGTATATTAGCAGATAGCAGGAAAAGAATAAGCGAACGGATCGTGAAAAAGAAGGAAAGAACAAACAAACGGGCCTTGAGTGATCACTTAAACGAAGATATTCTTCGAACTTTTGAGAATTGGCGCAGAAAAAAATAGGCGGAAATTTGACGGTTTTGTTGCAACTCGGATATAATGGGTTATAACTTGGGCTTCCAGTATACGTTTGTGGGGGGGATAAGGGTGAGCGTAAGCGTTCAAGTAAGCCGAGTAGTACACGAAGTCGAGGTTGAATATTCTGCCTATAAAGAGATGGCGGATGAAATGTTAGTTGCGGGCGTACGTTCAGGGGATAGCGGAGCACTGGAATTTTTAATCCATAAGTATCGTAATTTTGTACGTGCAAAAGCCCGCTCCTATTTTCTTATAGGGGCAGATCACGAAGATATCATTCAAGAAGGAATGATTGGGTTATATAAGGCTATTCGTGATTACCGTGACGAAAAATTAACATCATTCAAAGCTTTTGCTGAGTTGTGTATAACTAGGCAAATCATTACAGCGATTAAAACAGCTACACGACAAAAACATATCCCGCTTAATTCATATGTATCATTGGACAAGCCCATATATGATGAAGATTCTGATCGAACATTGATGGATGTCTTAACAGGGGGTCGTATATCTGATCCTGAAATTATCTATATCCATCAAGAAGAGTTTGCTGATATCGAAGATAAAATGACCCAAATTTTAAGTGAATTGGAAAGACAAGTTCTCATGTTGTACCTCGATGGCAGATCTTATCAAGAGATTGCAGTAGATTTGAAACGGCACGTGAAGTCGATCGACAACGCTTTGCAAAGGGTGAAACGAAAGGTAGAGCGCTTTTTGGAAGGTCGCGGCGTCACACCGTAAGCATCTACATGTTGGAAAAGATGTACGATGAGACGACTCTACAAAACATTTATTTTTGGCATAAAATACTTTTTCGACAAACTATTTTTGCAATCCTCCTTCCGACTAAGATATTTTAATATTTTTTATGGTATAACAAGGAAATCGTGGTGGATCCATTTGCTATGATGGTGGACAAGCGCTGGATCCCTCATGATTGCTTAAGATGATAGTAGGTATAGGCATGATAGTAGGTATAGGCACTCTACCTCGCCTGTTAGAGTTGGCACGATAGTCTAGAGGGTACCAAGATCCGATAGAAATAAGCGAGGTTTAGTTCGTTGTATCATTCGTCAATAATAGGATAACGCGTGGCAGAAGCAAAGCCTCTTTCATTGACACTACATCCTCATTATGATAAAGTGATTTGGGTATTTTGTATATAAGCGATGACCCAAAGGAGGTGTTCGCATGCGGGTGATTGTTACGATGGCTTGTACGGAATGTAAAGAGCGTAACTATACGACGGAAAAGAATAAGCGGAAGCATCCAGATCGGATGGAGTTTAAAAAGCACTGCTCCCGTTGCAATGGGCACACGGTACACCGTGAAACAAAATAATTTAAGCCGGTAGAGGCTTTTGGGGGTGACGCACATGGGCTTTCTCGGCCGTCTAGGAACGGGCATCCGGAAGAGTTTCTCCGGCACGGCCAGTTTTTTTAATGGTAGCGTAGCAGAACTAAAAAAGGTTCGTTGGCCTTCCCGTAAGGAGTTAACGAGTTATACCATTGTTGTGATCGTCACGGTCCTCTTTCTTACATTATTTTTTGCTGTCATCGACCTTGGAATTACGCAATTGACCAAGCTGGTGACAGGTTGATCAAATCTGTCATAAGGGGGGACAGGGCTAACGTCGCCCTGAGTTCATGGAGAAGAATTGGTATGTAGTTCACACATATTCGGGCTACGAGAACAAAGTGAAGACCAACCTGGAAAAACGGGTTTACTCAATGGAGATGGAAGATAAAATCTTTCGTGTCTTGGTGCCGATGGAAGAGGAAATAGAGCACAAGGATGGGAAGAAAAAGTCCGTGATGAAGAAAACGTTTCCAGGTTATGTTCTGGTAGAGATGGTCATGACGGACGACTCATGGTATGTCGTACGGAATACACCGGGTGTGACAGGTTTTGTTGGTTCTTCTGGAGCTGGCTCGAAACCGACTCCCCTTATGCCGTATGAAGCGGAAACCATCTTGCGTCAAATGGGACTAACAGAAGCGTTGACCAAGGTTGATTTTGCGGTAAACGAAAGTGTGAAGGTAAAAGAGGGGCCGTTTGCAAACTTTGTAGGCAAGGTTGAGGAAGTGGATTTAGATCGGCAGAAGTTAAAAGTGCTTGTCGATATGTTCGGGCGCGAAACACCTGTTGAGCTAGATTTTGAGCAAGCGGAAAAATTATGATGATCCCTATCCCTTTCTTTTATGAAAGGTTTATGATAGAGTAGGTCTTGTTTTTGTTTTTAAGTGGGAGGGTGTAACCCGAGAGAACCACATTTTTGAAGGAGGTTGGTCGGCGTGGCCAAGAAAGTAATGAAAGTCGTAAAATTGCAGATCCCTGCCGGTAAAGCCAACCCAGCACCGCCTGTAGGTCCGGCGCTTGGGCAAGCTGGGGTCAACATCATGGGCTTTTGTAAGGAGTTTAACGCCCGCACGTCTGATCAAGCCGGAATGATTATTCCGGTGGAAATCACGGTATATGAAGATCGTTCGTTTGACTTCATCACCAAGACTCCACCAGCAGCGACCCTGTTGTTGAAAGCGGCTGGTATTGAGTCTGGTTCTGGTGAACCAAACCGAAATAAAGTAGCAACCGTTAAGCGTGACAAAGTGCGTGAAATTGCAGAAACGAAAATGCCAGACCTCAATGCTGGTGATGTGGAAGCTGCGATGAGAATGATCGAAGGTACCGCGCGTAGCATGGGGATCGTTATCGAAGATTAATGGAACGTCGCTTTCTCATGCCGCCACGGGCAGAGATAAGCGCGTGGGAGGAAAAATCCGTTATGACCACGAAGGGAGTGTAGGAACGTGGCAAGAAAAGGGAAAAAGTATCAAGAAGTGATGAAGAAGATCGACCGGGAAAAAGCATATGAACCAGCTGAAGCATTGGCGTTGGTGAAAGAGGTTGCTCCCGCTAAGTTTGATGAAACCGTAGAGGCAGCTATTCGTCTAGGCATTGATGTAAAGCGTGCTGACCAACAAGTTCGCGGTGCGGTAGTCCTACCACACGGAACAGGGAAAACGAAGCGTGTCTTGGTATTTGCTAAAGGCGAAAAAGCGAAAGAAGCCGAAGCGGCTGGCGCTGATTTTGTTGGTGATGAAGATATGATCAACAAAGTAGCCCAAGGTTGGTTTGACTTTGATGTTGTTGTAGCTACCCCGGATATGATGGGTCAAGTAGGTAAATTGGGTCGTACCTTGGGGCCAAAAGGCTTAATGCCGAACCCAAAAACCGGCACTGTTACCTTCGAAGTAGAAAAAGCAGTAAGCGACATCAAAGCGGGTAAAATCGAGTACCGTGCGGATAAAGCAGGAAACATTCATTGTCCAATCGGGAGAGTCTCTTTTAGTAACGAACAGCTGGAAGAAAACTTGAAAACGTTGGTTGATGCGCTCTTGAAAGCGAAGCCAGCGGCTGCCAAGGGTAAGTATATGCGTAATCTCGCTGTTTCCTCGACCATGGGTCCTGGAGTAACAGTTAACTCGAGTAGTTACTCTGCTCGTTAATGCTTGACATCATCGGCTTAATGTGAGTATGATTAAAGCGCTGATTACAATCGGATATAAACTGCTACCGCAGACAGTAGGGGCGCTCGGCGCTTAATGACCTACCGAGGTGGAGGATAAAGTGAGAAATCTTTTCCCGGCCTTCGTCTGTCTGCGAAGGCTTTTTCTACGTCTGATTGAAGGTACTGTCGAGGAGGTGGAACCTGTGTCTGCAAAAATCGAAATGAAGAAAAAGGTAGTTGAAGAGATCGTTGCTCTGTTACAAGCTAGCCAAGCGACAATTCTTACTGATTATCGTGGCCTTAATGTATCGGAGTCGAACGAACTGCGTAAGCAGTTGCGTGAAGCGGGTGTCGAGTATAAAGTGTTGAAAAACACGATGACTCGTTTTGCTACGAAAGAGTTGGAGTATACCGACTTGGACGAGCACCTGAACGGTCCAACAGCGATCGCCTTTAGTAATGACGATGTGATTGCTCCTGCGAAGATCATTTATGAGTTTGCTAAGAAGCATGATGCGTTGAAAATTAAAGGTGGCGTTGTTGAAGGTCGCGTCGTTAGTGCGGAAGCGATCAACGAATTGGCAAAAATGCCATCACGCGAAGGCTTGTTGTCGATGCTGCTTAGCGTCTTGCAAGCTCCGATGCGTAATGCAGCCTTGGCTGTCAAAGCTGTGGCTGATAAGAACGAAGCGGAATCTGCTTAATTGGCAGTTTCTAACCTAAACTAATATGGAAAATCGATAAGGAGGTTTACTCATGTCCCATCAAGAGATCATTGAAGCGATCAAAGGCATGACCGTACTAGAATTAAACGACCTAGTAAAAGCAATCGAAGAAGAATTTGGTGTAACCGCAGCAGCTCCAGTAGCAGTAGCAGCAGGTGGCGCCGATGCAGGTGCAGCAGTAGAGCAAACTGAATTCGATGTTGTTCTTGCAGATGCTGGTTCCTCAAAAATTAAAGTAATTAAAGTGGTACGTGGTATCACCGGTCTTGGCTTGAAAGAAGCTAAAGCTATGGTAGACGGTGCTCCAAGCCCAGTTAAAGAAGCTGTTTCCAAAGAAGAAGCAGAAGATATCAAATCCCAGCTCGAAGAAGTTGGCGCAAAAGTGGAAGTGAAGTAGTCCGCTAGCTAGCTGCTCGGACCCGTCGCTTAAGTGCTGGCGGGTCCGTTTTCATTAAGGAGGTTCTGTCTGTGAGCGATCACTATTTTTCAGCCAATCCGGATTCAAAAGCGGAGCTACGCAGTATTGAAGTTAGTCTGAAAGGGCATTCCTTCTGTTTTTATACGAGTACGGGTGTCTTTTCAAAGCAAGGTCTGGACTATGGGAGTCGGCTTTTGATGGAATCAGTTTTACTGCCATTACAAGGAGCAGTACTAGATTTGGGATGTGGATATGGGCCGGTTGGGATTGCATGTGCTACGATGGCGCCGCAATGCTTTATCACCATGGTTGATATCAACGAGCGTGCAGTAGAATTGGCGAAGCAAAACGCTGAACGAAATGGTGTGGCAAAGCGTGTGCAGGTGATGCAAAGCGATGGTTGTTCCGCAGTGGAAGGGCAACAATTCGCCGCTATCTTGACTAATCCGCCGATCCGGACAGGCAAAGAAGTGATCTACAATTTGTTCCGGCAAGCGCGAGACCACCTAACGCCTGAGGGCATATTGTGGATTGTGATTCGCAAACAACAAGGAGCAGTATCTGCAATAGCGGAATTAGAACGATTAGGACTTGAAGTACAGGTGGAGACACGTAAAAAAGGATACTGGATTCTGAGCGCAAAAAAGTATTGACAGCGGAAAACTCTTATGCTAATCTTAGACAATGCCAAAGTGTCGGTACCCATCGGGACACGATCATTCGTGTGATCCCGATATTTTTCCATGGCAATTTAGGAAAAGTTGAATGAACAACCAAACTTTGGGTTATACTAGCTCAATAGGTTGTTTATTGTAGAAAAATGAGGGTATCCATCGCTCATTTTCTTTTTTTGCAGGGAACTGATTGCTCGGAATCGACTGGGTACGAGGGGGGAGCTTGTTTGGTAGGTAAACTGGTCCAGTATGGTCGGCGCCAGCGGAGAAGCTATTCAAGAATTGATGAAGTATTAGATTTGCCGAATTTAATTGAGATTCAGCAGAGATCTTATGAATGGTTCCTCGATAAGGGCTTAAGAGAAATGTTTCAGGACATTTCCCCGATCGAAGATTTTACCGGTAACTTGATTCTGGAGTTTATCGATTATAGTTTAGGTGAGCCTAAGTATTCGGTCGAAGAATCGAAAGAACGGGATGTCACATATTCTGCACCTCTACGCGTTAAGGTGCGCCTAATCAACAAAGAAACAGGCGAAGTGAAAGAACAGGAAGTATTTATGGGAGACTTCCCATTGATGACGGAGACAGGCACTTTTGTAATTAATGGGGCGGAACGAGTGATTGTAAGCCAATTGGTGCGCTCGCCTAGCGTCTATTACAATGCCAAAGTTGATAAAAACGGGAAAACTGCGTATACCGCAACGGTAATTCCGAACCGTGGAGCCTGGCTCGAGTATGAAACCGACGCTAAGGATATTATCTACGTGCGTATTGATCGTACACGGAAAATACCGGTGACGGTTCTTTTACGTGCCTTGGGTTTTAGCTCTGATGCAGAGATTCTCGATCTCTTGGGCGAAGACGAATACCTGCGCAATACCTTGGATAAGGACAACACAGGAAATACGGAAAAAGCCTTGATCGAGATTTACGAACGCTTGCGTCCGGGTGAACCGCCAACAGCGGATAATGCGCGTTCACTTTTATACTCACGTTTCTTTGATCCTAAGCGTTATGATCTAGCAAATGTGGGTCGTTATAAGATGAATAAGAAGTTACACATCAAAAATCGTTTGTTTAACCAAACGTTAGCGGAATCTATTATTGATCCGGCAACGGGCGAAATTATCGCTGAAGCGGGACAAGTGTTGGATCGTCGTCTACTAGATAAACTGTTACCACAGCTAGAAGAGGATAACGGTTATGGTTGGGAAGAGAAAACGATTCGTGGTGGAGTAACAGAGGACGAAGGTGTTCACCTTCAGTCCGTGAAGATTGTATCTCCACAACAAGAAGGGTTAGCGATCAAGGTGCTTTCCAATGGTGGCGTCAGCTCTTCTATCAAAAACATTACCGCTACGGATATTATTGCTTCCATCAATTATTTTATCAATTTGTTACATGGAGTAGGGAGCACAGATGATATCGATCACCTGGGTAACCGTCGCCTCCGGTCTGTAGGAGAGCTCCTACAAAATCAATTCCGGATCGGGTTGTCGCGTATGGAACGGGTGGTACGTGAGCGTATGTCGATTCAAGATGCCAATGCGATAACACCACAGGCCTTGATTAATATTCGCCCTGTCATTGCTTCTATCAAAGAGTTCTTTGGTAGCAGTCAGTTGTCGCAGTTTATGGATCAAACCAACCCGCTGGCTGAACTTACGCATAAGCGTCGTCTATCAGCGCTAGGTCCGGGTGGACTGACACGTGAACGAGCGGGCTTTGAAGTTCGAGACGTTCACCATTCCCACTATGGACGGATGTGTCCGATTGAAACACCTGAAGGTCCTAACATCGGTCTGATCAACTCCCTTTCCTCCTACGCACGTATCAATGAGTTTGGCTTCATTGAAACGCCGTATCGGAAAGTAGATCCGGATACGCATAAGGTAACGGAAGAGATCGTTTATCTGACTGCGGATGAGGAGGATAACTATTATATTGCTCAAGCAAATGAGCCGTTATCCGAGGATGGGGAATTTATTAATGATCAGGTAATCTCTCGTTATAAAGAGGAAAACTTACCTATCGTGCGTGAAGAAGTTGACTTCATGGACGTATCGCCAAAACAAGTTGTATCCGTTGCAACTGCATGTATTCCATTCTTGGAAAATGATGACTCCAACCGTGCGTTGATGGGTTCTAACATGCAGAGACAAGCGGTGCCGTTGCTTACACCTCGGTCACCATTTATCGGCACGGGGATGGAGCATGTATCCGCTAAGGACTCAGGTGTATGTGTGTTGGCCAAACGCCCTGGTTTAGTGGAGCGTGTGGTAGCAGATGAGATCTTGATCCGTCACGAAGAGGAAATTGATGGTCAACTGGTTCAAGGTGATCTCGATCGTTATCGCTTGCAGAAGTTTATTCGTTCCAATCAAGGAACGTGCGTCAACCAGCGACCGATGGTGCGTGCTGGTGAGCGTGTGCAAAAGGGCGAAATTATCGCAGACGGGCCTTCCACAGAATTAGGTGAGATGGCATTAGGACAAAACGTCCTCGTCGCCTTTATGACCTGGGAAGGATATAACTACGAGGATGCGATCCTGCTAAGCGAAAAGCTAGTAAAAGAAGATGTTTATACATCGATCCATATTGAAGAGTATGAGAGTGAGGCACGTGATACGAAACTAGGCCCAGAAGAGATTACGCGTGATATTCCTAATGTGGGTGAAGATGCGCTGAAAAACTTGGATGAGCGAGGCATTATTCGTGTCGGTGCTGAAATCAAGTCTGGGGATATCCTGGTAGGTAAAGTAACGCCGAAAGGCGTGACCGAATTGACAGCAGAAGAACGTCTTTTGCATGCCATCTTTGGTGAGAAGGCGCGTGAAGTACGGGATACTTCCCTGCGTGTACCTCATGGAACCGACGGGATTGTTGTTGATGTGAAGGTATTTACTAGAGAAAACGGTGATGAATTACCTCCGGGTGTCAACCAACTGGTTCGTTGTTACATTGCACAGAAACGTAAGATCTCTGAAGGGGATAAGATGGCAGGTCGTCACGGGAACAAAGGTGTTATTGCACGCGTGTTGCCGGAAGAAGATATGCCGTTTCTACCTGATGGCACACCTGTACAGGTTGTGCTTAACCCACTGGGTGTTCCTTCGCGGATGAACATCGGACAAGTGCTGGAAGTCCACTTGGGAATGGCAGCCAAACAGCTGGGCATTCATGTGGCAACACCAGTATTTGATGGAGCGACAGAAGAAGATGTGTTTGCGACATTAACGGAAGCAGGTCTTTCGGAAGACGGTAAAACCTATTTGTTCGATGGGCGTACCGGAGAGCAATTTGAGAACCGAGTAACTGTAGGTGTCATGTATATGATTAAGCTGGCACATATGGTAGATGACAAGATTCATGCTCGTTCTACAGGTCCATACTCATTGGTTACGCAACAACCGTTGGGTGGTAAGGCGCAGTTCGGTGGACAGCGCTTTGGTGAGATGGAGGTATGGGCGCTAAAAGCATATGGAGCGGCCTATACGCTGCAAGAGATCTTGACGGTTAAGTCGGATGACGTAATCGGTCGAGTGAAAACGTACGAAGCGATTGTAAAAGGTGAAAACGTACCTGAACCGGGTGTACCTGAGTCGTTCAAGGTATTGATCAAAGAACTGCAAAGCTTAGGCATGGATGTGAAGATCTTGTCTGAAGATGAGCAGGAGATCGAGATGAAAGAACTGGATGATGACGATGAGTCCGGAAACCAAAAGGGTGGTGCCGATTATGAGGAGAATCTCTAATTTGTGCGGAAGTCTCCGTCGGTCCTCTATTGGCAGGTTGATCCGTAAGGGAGGGGTGCCCTGTGCTGGACGTCAATAACTTTGAGTTTATGAAGATTGGGCTGGCTTCCCCGAACAAGATTCGCTCTTGGTCTCGGGGAGAAGTAAAGAAGCCAGAAACCATCAACTATCGAACGTTGAAGCCTGAGAAAGAGGGCTTATTCTGCGAGAAGATTTTCGGTCCAACGAAGGACTGGGAGTGTCATTGCGGAAAATATAAGCGTGTCCGCTATAAGGGCGTTGTCTGTGATCGTTGTGGCGTGGAAGTTACGCGTGCTAAGGTGCGGCGTGAACGGATGGGTCATATCGAACTGGCGGCTCCGGTATCTCATATCTGGTACTTTAAAGGGATTCCGAGCCGTATGGGATTAATGCTGGACATGTCTCCTCGATCATTGGAGGAAGTGATTTATTTTGCTTCCTATGTGGTGATTGACCCAGGTGAAACACCGTTGGAGAAGAAACAGTTGCTTTCAGAAAAAGAATATCGCAGCCATCGTGAAAAATATGGTTCTGCCTTTGTAGCTATGATGGGTGCGGAAGCGATAAAACGTTTACTAGCGGAAATCGACTTGGAGCGCGAAGTGGAAATGCTGCGTGAAGATTTGATGACTGCACAAGGACAACGTCGTAACCGTGCAATCAAACGGCTTGAAGTGGTAGAAGCATTCCGTAATTCCGGCAATGAGCCGGATTGGATGATTCTCGATGTGCTGCCGGTCATTCCTCCCGAATTGCGTCCGATGGTTCAGTTGGATGGTGGTCGTTTTGCTACCTCCGATTTGAACGATCTGTATCGGCGAGTGATTAACCGTAACAATCGTCTGAAGCGCTTGTTAGATTTAGGTGCTCCTGATATTATTGTGCAAAATGAGAAACGGATGTTGCAAGAAGCTGTGGATGCCTTGATTGATAACGGTCGTCGTGGTCGTCCCGTTACTGGACCAGGTAACCGTCCACTCAAATCCCTTTCTCATATGTTGAAAGGGAAACAAGGGCGTTTTCGGCAGAACTTGCTCGGTAAACGGGTGGATTACTCCGGTCGTTCTGTAATCGTGGTAGGTCCAAACTTAAAAATGTATCAGTGCGGACTGCCAAAAGAGATGGCGCTAGAACTATTTAAACCATTTGTGATGCGGGAGCTAGTGAAAAAAGACCTTGCACACAACATTAAGAGTGCGAAGCGCAAAGTAGAGCGTGTGCATCCTGAAGTGTGGGATGTGCTGGAAGAAGTGATTAAGGAGCATCCTGTATTGCTTAACCGTGCGCCTACGCTTCACAGATTAGGGATTCAAGCGTTTGAGCCTATCCTCGTTGAGGGTCGTGCGATTAAGCTGCATCCACTCGTCTGTACCGCTTACAACGCTGACTTTGATGGTGACCAGATGGCGGTTCACGTTCCACTTTCGGCTGAGGCACAAGCTGAAGCACGATTGCTGATGCTTGCAGCACAAAATATCTTGAATCCGAAAGACGGGAAGCCTGTTGTTACACCATCGCAAGATATGGTCTTGGGTTGTTACTACCTCACCTTTGAGAAAGAGAACGACAAGGGTGAAGGCTTTATCTTTGCGTCACCGAGCGAGGCGATCAGTGCGTATCAACAAGGATTAGTCACCTTACATGCACGCATTGCTATTCCTGTGAAGTCTCTTGATAAAACGTGCTTTACAGAAGAGCAACAAGAGTCTTTCTTGTTAACAACGACAGGGAAGCTGATCTTTAATGAAATCTTCCCGCGTGAGTTCCCATATATTAACGAACCGACGAAAGCCAACTTGACAGACGGTCCTTCGGCACCTTACTTTGTGAGTGAAAAGGGAGTTAATCTGCGTGAGAAAGTAGTGCAACGCCCACTCATCGAAGCAGTGAAGAAAAAGTACCTCGGTACTGTCGTCGCGGAATGTTTCCGTCGCTATGGCACAACCAAAACATCGGTTATTATGGATGCGATCAAGCAACTTGGTTTTACTTATTCGACCAAAGCGGGTCTTACGATGTCTGTTTCTGATGTTATCGTGCCAGAGGAGAAGCCAGGGCTGCTCCGCAAAGCGGAAGACGATGTGGAACGTGTCTTGAAGCAATACCGTCGTGGTTTGATTACGGATGACGAACGTTATGATCGCGTCATCTCCATCTGGAGTCAGGTGAAAGACGATATTACTGAGATCTTGATGGACAAAATGGGTCGTAATAACCCAATCTATATGATGGCCAATTCCGGAGCACGTGGTAATGTTTCGCAGATTACTCAGCTTGCAGGGATGCGGGGGCTGATGGCGAGTCCATCCGGCAAGATTATGGAACTGCCGATTAAGGCAAACTTCCGTGAAGGCTTATCTGTATTGGAATACTTCATCTCTACGCACGGAGCGCGGAAAGGGTTGGCGGATACGGCACTTCGTACGGCGGACTCTGGTTACCTCACCCGCCGCTTGGTCGACGTAGCACAAGATGTAGTTGTCCGTACAGATGATTGTGGAACGGATCGCGGAGAAATGGTGCGTCGTATTTCGGACGGTAATGAAGTGATCGAGGAATTATACGATCGCATCGTGGGACGTTATGCGTTTGCTACCACTCGCCATCCAGAAACGCAGGAAATCATTGTAGGGCCAAATGAGCTCATCGATGAAGATACGGCACAAGCCATCATCGATGCAGGCATTGAAGAAGTGGTAATTCGTTCTGTTCTCTCTTGCCGTACTCATCATGGAGTATGTATTAAGTGCTACGGTCGCAACTTGGCGCTCGGTACTCCGGTTGAAGTGGGTGAAGCGGTAGGTATTATTGCAGCCCAATCGATCGGGGAGCCAGGAACGCAGTTGACGATGCGTACTTTCCATACCGGTGGTGTGGCAGGAGACGATATTACACAAGGTTTGCCGCGTATTCAGGAATTGTTTGAAGCGCGTAATCCGAAAGGGCAAGCTCCTGTCAGTGAAATTCCGGGTGTCGTCGAAGAGATCCGCGAAGTAAAAGATCGTCGTGAGATTGAGGTAAAAGGCGAAGTGGAGACGCGTACCTATGTGGTACCATTTGGCTCTCGCCTACGGGTGAACGAAGGCGATCATGTAGAAGCTGGGGATGAGCTGACAGATGGTTCGATTGATCCAAAAGAGTTATTGCGTGTGAAAGGCGTTCATGGCGTGCAAGGGTATATCTTGCAAGAGGTACAGAAAGTGTACCGCTTACAAGGGGTGGAAATTAACGATAAGCACGTCGAAGTTATGATTCGTCAAATGATGCGCAAAGTCCGGATTACTGACGCAGGAGATACAGATCTCTTGCCAGGTCAAATTATGGATCTCTATGAATTTGAAATGGCAAACCGTGCAGTATTTGCTGTGGGTGGAGAGCCTGCTATTGCTCGTCCTGTACTTCTGGGTATTACGAAAGCATCGCTGGAAACAGAATCCTTCTTGTCGGCAGCATCGTTCCAGGAAACAACTCGGGTCTTGACTGATGCGGCGATTAAAGGTAAAGTAGATCCGTTGCTAGGGTTGAAAGAGAACGTGATTATCGGGAAGTTGATCCCAGCAGGAACAGGGATGCAGCGTTACCGGAGTGTCTCGCTCAATGTGGAAGGTGAGCTGGAGACGGAGGAAGTTTCAGAGTTAGAGACGGTTAGCGTAGAGTAGATCGTTTCAACCTTTGAGAAGAAGGGGAGAATGGGGCTCGATTCTTTCCCCCATTCTTCCTGCTCTTCCTATTGACAATCACCTATGCAAGGTGTTAATATGGCTTCGTGTGCTTGGGATGTGCCACTTTGGAGGGCGAGTGCGATGTCTTATGATAAAGTGAAACAAGCAAAGAGTTGTTTGATTGGAACCAAGCAGACGAAGAAAGCCATCGAACAAGGGAAAGCACTAGAGGTGATCGTAGCCCGGGATGCGGAACCTCATATAACGCAAGGTATCGTTCAGATGTGCGAAGATCATAAGGTTCAACTACAATTCGTAGATTCGATGAAAAAGTTAGGGAAAGCATGTGGAATCGAGGTGGGGGCGGCGACGGTTGCCATCCTTTCGATATCAGATAGCGTGTAAATGAAATGAACGGGTTTCGTTTCGCCTGCTTTTTTAAAAAACGCCTGGATCTGTGGACTTAAATTTCGTAAAAAGGGAGGTGCAACAAGATGCCTACAATTAACCAGTTGGTACGTAAAGGTCGTAAAAGCAAAACGAGTAAATCGGACGCACCTGCTTTGCAGTATGGCTATAACAGCTTCCGCAAAGAGTTTACCAATCAAAGTTCGCCACAAAAACGGGGGGTCTGCACCCGTGTAGGGACGATGACGCCGAAGAAGCCTAACTCCGCGTTGCGGAAATACGCTCGTGTGCGCTTGAGCAATGGGATCGAAGTGACTGCCTACATTCCAGGGATTGGTCACAACCTGCAAGAGCACTCCGTGGTATTGGTACGTGGCGGTCGTGTAAAAGACTTGCCTGGTGTACGCTATCACATCGTTCGTGGTGCATTGGATACATCCGGTGTGAAGGATCGTATGCAAGCTCGCTCCAAGTATGGTGCGAAACGCCCTAAAAAATAACATGATAATATAAATTACAATAGATTACAGTAAAGGGGGGGGAATCATGCCTCGTAAAGGTCCAGTAGATCGCCGGGAAGTATTGCCAGATCCGATGTATAACAGCAAGTTGGTTACCCGTTTGATCAACCGTCTGATGTTGGATGGGAGAAAAGGTAAGGCCCAGCGGATTTTATATGATGCATTTGATTTGATTCGTGCTCGTTCTGGGAAAGATCCTATGGAAGTATTTGAACAAGCATTGAAAAACATTATGCCAGTCTTGGAAGTAAAAGCACGCCGTGTAGGTGGTGCAAACTACCAAGTACCAGTAGAAGTAAAGCCGGAGCGTCGTACCAGTTTGGGACTGCGTTGGTTGGTAAGCTATGCACGTCTTCGTGGTGAAAAAACCATGCAAGAACGTCTAGCTGGAGAAATCCTAGATGCTGCCAACAGCGCGGGTTCAGCTGTGAAGAAAAAAGAAGACGTTCACCGTATGGCAGAAGCAAACCGAGCATTTGCACATTATCGTTGGTAGAAACGAACTCTTTGTGTAAATAGCGAAAGGAGTATGTTCGATGGCACGTGAGTTCTCCTTGAAAGATACACGCAATATCGGGATCATGGCGCACATCGACGCAGGAAAGACAACAACGACTGAGCGTGTGTTGTTCTATACTGGTCGCGTTCACAAAATTGGTGAGGTACATGAAGGTGCCGCAACGATGGACTGGATGGAGCAAGAACAAGAGCGGGGGATCACCATTACATCCGCCGCTACCACGGCTCAGTGGAAAGACCACCGGGTTAACATCATTGATACCCCAGGTCACGTTGACTTTACTGTTGAGGTGGAGCGTTCCCTTCGTGTATTGGATGGAGCGGTTGGGGTTTTCTGCGCTAAAGGTGGCGTAGAACCTCAGTCTGAAACTGTATGGCGTCAAGCTGACAAGTACGAAGTCCCACGTATCGCTTATGTAAATAAGATGGATATTATCGGTGCGGATTTCTTGGGTGCAGTGAGTCAGATGAAAGAGCAATTGGGTGCAAATGCAGTACCAATTCAATTGCCGATCGGTAAAGAAGATGAGTTTGAAGGTATTATTGATCTCATCGAAAACTGTGCTTATTTTTATGAAGATGATTTGGGAACCCGCGCTGAGAAGCGTGAAATTCCTGCAGAATATCAAGAACTAGCTGAAGAGTATCGTACCATCCTCATCGAAGCAGTGGCTGAATTGCAAGAAGAGTTGATGGAGAAATACTTAGAAGGCGAAGAGTTAACAGTAGAAGAAATGAAATCGGCTTTACGTAAGGGCGTATGTAACGTTGAAATCATTCCTGTACTCTGTGGTTCTTCTTATAAAAACAAGGGTGTACAGCTCCTATTGGATGCGGTTGTAGAATATATGCCGTCTCCGCTCGATGTTCGGGCAATCCAAGGGGAACTGCCAGATGGTACGGAAGAAAAACGGGAATCGGATGATAACCAACCGTTTGCTGCTTTGGCTTTCAAAATCATGACTGACCCTTATGTTGGGAAATTAACCTTCTTCCGTGTGTACTCAGGTACCTTGGATTCCGGTTCGTACGTATTAAACTCCACCAAAGATAAGCGTGAGCGTGTGGGTCGTATCCTACAGATGCACGCTAATTCGCGGGAGGAGATCAAAACCGTATACGCTGGGGATATCGCTGCCGCAGTAGGGTTGAAAGATACTGGAACTGGAGACACCTTGTGCGAAGAGAAAAGCCCAATTATCTTGGAGTCGATGATCTTCCCAGATCCGGTTATTGAAATCGCGATCGAGCCGAAGACAAAGAGTGACCAAGATAAAATGTCGATGGCGCTCGCTAAGTTGGCAGAAGAAGATCCAACCTTCAAAACGATGACGAACGAAGAGACCGGACAGACGATCATTAAAGGGATGGGTGAACTCCACCTTGATATCATTGTTGACCGGTTGAGACGTGAGTTTAAAGTTGATGCCAACGTTGGTAAACCTCAGGTTGCGTACAGAGAAACTTTCCGCTCCGCAGCTAAAGTGGAAGGAAAATTTGTTCGTCAGTCTGGTGGACGTGGACAATATGGTCACGTTTGGGTAGAATTTGAACCGAATACCGACGAAGGCGGCGGTTTTGAATTTGTCAACAAAATCGTGGGTGGTGTTGTTCCACGCGAATACATCCCAGCAGTACAAAATGGGATCGAAGAATCCATGCAAAACGGTGTTCTTGCCGGTTATCCATTGGTTGATATCCGTGCGAGATTGGTTGATGGTTCTTACCATGATGTTGACTCCTCGGAGATGGCGTTTAAGATTGCCGGTTCGATGGCGCTTAAAGCAGCTAAATCCAAGTGTAACCCGGTTCTTTTAGAGCCTGTGATGAAAGTTGAAGTTACAGTTCCAGAAGAATTCATGGGTGACATCATGGGTGATGTAAACTCCCGTCGTGGACGTGTTGAGGGAATGACCACTCGTGCTGGTGCACAAGTGATCAATGCGATGGTTCCGCTGGCTGAAATGTTCGGTTATGCGACCACTCTACGCTCACGTACGCAAGGACGTGGAAACTACTCCATGCAGTTTGATCACTATGAAGAAGTACCGAAGAGTATTGCTGAAGAGATCATTGCCAACGGCTCTTGATTTTGTTAGCTCTTACCCTTTACTATAAAGAGCATAATCTATTTTTATCTACTAAAGGAGGATTTTAATCATGGCAAGAGAAAAGTTTGAGCGTTCTAAGCCCCACGTAAACGTGGGAACCATCGGTCACGTTGACCACGGTAAAACCACTTTGACTGCAGCTATCACCACTGTATTGGCAGTACGTAGCGGTAGCGGTACTGCGCAAGCATTTGATCAAATCGATAACGCTCCTGAAGAAAGAGAGCGTGGGATTACGATCGCAACCTCGCACGTAGAATACGAAACTGAAAACCGTCACTATGCTCACGTTGACTGCCCAGGTCACGCTGACTACGTGAAAAACATGATCACCGGTGCGGCACAAATGGACGGTTCCATCTTGGTTGTATCCGCAGCTGATGGTCCAATGCCACAAACCCGTGAGCACATCTTGCTCTCTAACCAAGTAGGCGTTGAACATATCGTTGTCTTCTTGAACAAAGTAGATATGGTTGACGATGAAGAGTTGTTGGAACTCGTTGAAATGGAAGTTCGTGAACTTCTTTCCGAGTACAACTTCCCTGGTGACGATGTACCTGTAGTTGCAGGTTCCGCACTACGCGCTTTGGAAGATCCAGAAGGCGAGTATGGCGATAAAATTCTCGAATTGATGGCGGCTGTGGACGAGTTCGTTCCAACCCCAGAACGTGATAATGCAAAGCCTTTCTTGATGCCTGTTGAGGACGTATTCACCATTACGGGTCGTGGTACCGTTGCTACCGGTCGTGTAGAGCGTGGAACCATCACCGTAGGTGACGAAATCGAAATCGTAGGTATGGCTGAAGAAACCAAAAAAACCACCGTTACTGGTGTAGAGATGTTCCGTAAGCTTCTTGATTCCGCTGAAGCTGGCGATAACATTGGTGCGCTTCTGCGTGGTGTTGACCGTGAACAAATCCAGCGTGGTCAAGTATTGGCCAAGCCAGGTTCGGTAAACCCACACACCAAGTTTGAAGCACAAGTATACGTACTTGGCAAGGATGAAGGTGGACGTCACACCCCGTTCTTTAACGGTTACCGTCCACAGTTCTACTTCCGTACCACGGACGTAACAGGTGTTATCCACTTGCCAGAAGGTACCGAAATGGTAATGCCTGGTGACAACATCGAAATGACCGTTGAATTGATCGCGCCAATCGCGATTGAAGACGGTACTCGCTTCGCGATTCGCGAAGGTGGCCGCACCGTAGGTGCTGGTGCCGTAACCAAAATCACCGAGTAATTCTTATGTGATCAACCCCTCACAAGTTATCCAACTTGTGAGGGGTTGTTTTTTTGTTTATGAAAAGAAGTAGATAGAGTCAAAGCGGAGTTCGTTGTTGCAATAGAAAAAGGGAGCGAACCTTCGCTCCCTTGGTAGTACTTAAGCTGCGATATCACGTTTGTTAAAGACAATCCAAGAGACGGCAATAAAAATGATCCAATGGATAGCGAGGATAGCGAGTGAAAATGATAATGTTTGCCCGTCGAAGTAAGGTGGTGAATTGGATAGATATATACTTAAATCGGTATTGGCTAGGAAGTAATACTTTACAAAGTTTATATCTTGGATAGAGGCGATGACGATGACAGGTTGACTGGCAAACATTAGGAAGATAGATGTACCAATAGCGACAGCACTGCTACGGAAAATACTCGAAATGGCAAATGCGAACGTTACAATGATGAGTAGAGAAATCGTAGCTAATCCATATTCTCCAAGCACACTTGCGATCATACTCTTCTCAATCACTTTGCCATCTTGATATAACAGTTTTGCTGAATCTACTTGATCAAAGCCAAAGAGGAGGGCCCCAAAGAGAAAAGAGCTAATAAAAGTGAGTAAGAGAAGGCTAAGCGCAAACAGAAATGATGAGATGTATTTAGAGAGTAAAATCTTGCTACGAGAAGCTGAACGAATCAGAAGGAGCTTGATGGTGCCCCAAGAAAACTCTCCAGCGATACTGATGGAAGAGACGATAACCGTAAACAAGATGATAAGTGTAACGAGGCCGACAGACTGATTCATAAAGCCCCAGAATGTAGACTCTGTCGGTGGAAGATCATGGTCGAGTCGATATTGATTGAGAGCAATCTGTTCTTCCCATTGCTCCATAACATCGGCAGGTAGGTCTTCAGAGTTATTTAGGCTCTGTTGTAAATGGTTGTTCTCTTCTTTAAGTGACTCTTGCCATTCATTGTTTACCTTAATATCGCCAAAGACGGAACCGGTCGCTTGATGCTTGCTAAGCATAGCATGTGCGAGAGAAGCGAGAAGAATAAGGCCAATCATGACCAACGTTCCGATGCGACGGTATGTTTTCATGTTTTCATTTTGAATAAGCCGGATTAAATTAGCCAATGTTCGTCCCTCCTGTCACTTCTAAAAATTTATCTTCAAGTGTAAGTGTTGTTGGTTGGATGCTGTAGATCGCAATTTGATGGCTGACAAGGAGGTGAACAAGCTCAGGAATTTGCTCGCGTTGAAGAGCAAGCTGCAAGCCATCGTCTGTAAGAACGGGCTTTTGGTCTGGAAGATAAGTAGCGAGTAATCGCTTTGCCTCTGCGATCGGCTCTACTTCTAACATGATTTTTTGTTCTGTTTCAGCGGAGACAAATTCTCTAATCTCCTTAATATCAACCAACTTTCCTTCCTGAATGATACCGATACGGTCACACATCATCTCCATCTCGGAGAGGAGGTGACTAGAGACGATGATCGCAATATTTTCTTCCTTGGTTAGTTTGCGCAAGTATTGACGAATCTCGCGAATTCCAGCGGGATCTAAGCCGTTGGTAGGCTCGTCCAGAATCAGTACCGAAGGAGAATGTAAAAGTGCTTGTGCTAGACCTAGACGTTGTCTCATCCCTAACGAGTAGGTTTTTACTTTTTCGTGGATACGTTTTTCCAATCCAACGAGACGTATCACGTGATTGATTCGCCGTCGGTTGACCCCGCTACACATACGCCAATAATGAACGAGATTTTGATGCCCCGTTAGAAAGGGATACAGTTCTGGGTTTTCAACAATGGCTCCCACTTGGGAAATCGCTTTTGCAAAGTCTTGTTTCAAATTGATACCATTAATGATCACTTTCCCACTGGTCATCCCCATCAGACCAACAATCATGCGTATGGTTGTCGTTTTCCCCGCCCCATTGGGACCAAGAAAACCAAACACCTCACCCGGATATATATCCATACTAAGATCGTGAATAATGGTCTTTTTCCCGATTTTCTTGGTTAAATGTTGTAACTGTAAGACCGGTTGCTTCTGCATCGATGTAGCCTCCTTTGGTAAGATCATCACATCTGTATTTAGAAACTATAAATAATAGAAAAAATATAATGATTACGGTTCATGCTGCTTCCTAAAAAGATGGCGGGCTTTATTTATTAAGGACAGCTAGCAAAAAAATGTTTATCTATTTCTATTGATATAAGAATATCATAATCACAGCGATCGTAAAAATCAACAAATATTTACACAAGATCTTCCTTTTATATATAAATACCCTACTCCGTTGGGGATAGTAACGAAGTAGGGTATTTACTCTTTCTAGCAGTTGTTAGCTAGTAATGGGGATCTACTTATAGTAAATCCATGTTAAATAGGGATAGAGTGCGAACTTTAGATGGAATTAACGGTTAAGCCACTCGTAAAACCAGTCATACCAGCTCATATTGTCATCATCTTGCGTAGTTTCTTCTTCTTCACCATTGCCATTATCGCCACCGTTGTCAGAACCGATCGCTTTTGCTGCATTCACGCGACCATAGGTCCACTTATCACCGGTACCATCGATTTGATCCGCAGAACTTTGGATAGAATCGCGAATCTCATCAGCTGCCATTCCTTGTGAAGAGAGAAGTGCTGCTACACCAGCTACGTGTGGGGAAGCCATAGAGGTTCCACTGTATTTCACGTACTCTCCGTTTAATTCGGTCGAGATGATGTCTACTCCAGGAGCTGCTACATCTACCCAGTCACCATAGTTGGAGAAATCAGCGATGGTGTCATTAGCATCGACAGCTGCAACTGACAGTGCACCTTCATAATAGGCTGGGTAAGACGGAGAAGATGTGGATTCGTTACCGGCAGCGGCTACAACAAGCACACCTTTGCTGACTGCATATTCAACTGCATCTTCGATTACTTGGGAAGATTGAGGACCACCCAGACTTAGGTTAATCACTTGTGCACCATTATCGGCAGCGTAGGTAATTCCATTAGCAACGGATTCATTTGTACCCGAACCGTTTGCATCTAGTACGCGTACAGGCATGATTTGCACTTCAGGTGCTACGCCAGCTACTCCAATACCGTTATTGGTTGCAGCTCCAATTGTACCTGCAACGTGGGTGCCATGACCTTGCTCGTCGGAAGCATCGTTATCATCGTCTACGAAGTCATATCCTTCGATTACTTTTCCACTAAGGTCAGGATGATCACTTTGTACACCAGTATCGATGACAGCGACAACTGTATCGCTACTGCCCTTGGTTGTATCCCATACTTCTGGAACACTCATATTTTGCGGGCCGTATTGATCAGATTCGTACATAGGGTCATCTGGAGTCCAGGATGCTTTGTACTCGATAATTGGCTCTGCATACTCAACATTTTCCATGTCACTGTACTCAGCGATTGCTTCTTCAACGGACTGACCTTCTACTTCGACAACATCAAAGTCAAGGCTTTCATTCTGCTCCAACACGTTAGATTTCTCTGCACGGTGGATCGATTTTCTTACTTTTTCTGAAGTTTTATCGCTAAACTTGACTACAATCTCATCGGAGGACTTTGTTTCCGCCGAGGCAGTGTCCAATCCTACCGCGGGAAGATTGTTAGATAGTGGGAGTGTTACAGCTAGTCCCACAGCGGCAAATATTGAGAAAGCTTGCTTTGTACCTTTCATCGAAAAACTCCTTTTTTAAAATATTGCATCAAAGATGCGATTTTCCCTATGCTTTGCTACTTGATAAGTATAAAAGCAAGGCAAGAATGAGCGTGTGATGATAAGTATGAGATTCAATAGATTGATAGGAACCTATCCTGAAATGTCTTTTTTTCCTTGCAGCTCATCTTTTCACTATGATAAAGCATTCATTTTGATTTGTAAATATGAATCAATCAATTTTTTTAATTTAAGCGTAATAATTTTTGCTGGTGCAAGTATTTAGTATAATTTGGTTTATTTAATACCTTATATAGGGAAAATAGAAATATATAGCATAATAGAATGGGAGAATTCATCTCTTACCCTACTATGATGAGAAAAGGTGTAGTCACATCTTGTTATATCTGTATTATGAGGTCGGTGCTGTGTGAAATAATATGCAGTCCAGCTCACCACTGCTTTGTGAAGTGTACAAATTCAAGTCTTTAATATAACAAAAATAGCAACAAAAATATTAGTTGATAAGAGATGGGTGTGAGTGTTGGGATGAGTCTTGCATATTCTTTGCTATCACAGTAGGTGTTGCAAGTTTTCATCTGCATACACCTAGAGAGTTTTTATAACTCTTCTGGGATAATAAATCGAGATGTTTATATATATTAGTGAAATATGAAGTTAGTGTGTAATACCCGTTTAAACAAAGAATAAACACAAAATTCACCTTTCAATATGAGTGTAGACCCTCGATACTGCTCTCAACCTTAAATAGCCCGCCACGATCTCATGAGATCGTGGCGGGCTATTTATTTGTATGAAAGGACGAGAATACGATTGTTTACTCGTAGTAAGCCACTTTATCAATGGAATAACCGTATCCACTGACGGAGAAATCGGTGACGAGGTTGGCGGTAATCGTATCACCATCAACGTAAACCCAAAAATCTTCTTTTTTACCGTCAAAGGTGTGCTTTATCTCTCCGTCGGCATTTTTGATGTAGACGAAATCGTAGGTTGCTTCTGTATCAATCTTGGTGAAGTGCAACCCTACTTTGGATGCACCTGCCTTTGTATAGGTATCACTTTTGTTGTAGTTATTGCTGTAGGGGTGAGGGCTATCATAGGATTTATCCAGTTCTGTGCGCTTAGGATCTTCTTCTCCGTCATCTTCCCCTGTGTAGGATAGTTTTAGAGAATAGGTGTCGAAAGCATCCATCGCACCATTATAGCCAGAGACTTTAACATAGTAAGTTCCAGCACCACTAGCGCTGTATGAGAGTTCTTCACTCGTGGTTCTACCATTCTCAGATTTTGCAATGAGACTTCCCCGGGAGTTGTAGAGATAGAGGTCATAGTCAGCTGGAAGGCTTGTTAAGGAAGCGGAGATATTACCACCGCGATCACTTTTAAACGTGAACCAATCCGTATCAACGTTGCTACTGATTAGACTGGAATAGCTTTTACCCGAAGAGACCTGTTTTGCTTCCTGACGGGAGTCATTTGGTTCATAAGCATCTCCACCTAATGCTTTTAGGGCATTTACTTTACCGTGGATCCATAGATTACCTGTGTTTGGGATGTGGTCGGCGGTGCTTTCTAGTGCCGCTCGAATTTCTGTATGAGACATCCCCTGTGATGCGAGCAGTGCGGCAACTCCTGCTACATGGGGAGCAGCCATTGAAGTACCGCTTTTCTCCCCATACCCGCCTCCGATGGTGGTGGAGAGGATATCGACCCCAGGAGCGGCGACATCGACCCAATCTCCGTAATTGGAGAAATTAGCGATGCGATCATTTTCATCCAAAGCGGCAACGGCAATTGAGCGATCGTATGTTCCTGGATAGTTTGGTTTATTCGTTGATTTATTCCCGGCAGAGGCTACAATAACTACACCTTTACTCCAGGCATAGTTGACGGCGTCTTCGATTAGTTGAGACGGTTCGGGATCTCCGAGGCTCATATTGATCACATCTGCTCCGTTATTAACGGCATAAAGAATCCCGTTTGCTACTTGTTCATTGGTACCGTATCCTTCATCGTTCAAAACACGGACTGGCATAATTTTTACATTTGGAGCAACGCCGGCTACACCGATCCGGTTATTGGTACTTGCGGCAACCGTACCCGCAACGTGGGTACCATGACCGTGCACATCACTTGCATCGGGATCATTATCTATATAATCGTACCCTTGGATCACTTGTCCTTGTAGATCAGGGTGATTGGCTTCGACACCGCTGTCGATGACAGCTACAATAACACCGCTGTTTCCGCGGGTGATTTCCCACGCAGCTGGAAGTTGCATGTTTTGCGGCCCGTATTGTCCTGAGCGATAGTAAGGATCATCTGGTGTCCAGTCGGCAGAATACGTGATGATTGGTTCTGCATATTCTACTTGTGCCATTTTTTCATAGTCTTTAATCGCTTCTGCTACACTCTCCCCTTCCACTTCGACAACGTCAAAGTCGAGTGTGTTGTTTTGTGAGAGAATATTAGCTGTTTCGGACTTATGGAGGCTTTTCTTACTCATACTAGAAGTGTCATCTTTGAATTTTACAATAATTTCCGCACTGCTATTTTTCTCAGTGGCTTCTACTGCTGAGGGCTGTGAAAAGGGAAGTGTGAAGGCTAATCCCAATGTGGTGAGTAAAGCGATCGTCGATTTTGATTTGTTCATGTCTTTCTCCTTTTTATTTTAAATTTGCTGTGAGAAGAGTCGCTATATTCTATCTTCGGCGTGCAGTTATGTAACGTACCTCAGAGGAAGATGAGAATAAGTACAAAGTATAGTTGGATATGGAGGTTTGCAGGTGCCAACCTATCGGAATAGAATTTAGTATAGCGATACTCTAATCAAAAGACTTATTTACTATAATAAATTAAGAAAATTAATAAGTAAATATAAAATAGATAATTTTTTAGAAAAAAGTAGAAGTTTGTGGTTATCAGTGCAAAAACCAGGAAGGAAAATTCATCAAATAATATCAGCCGATGTAGAGTAATCATGCGAGATCCTTTACCTATATGTAGTTAAACTTAAAAATTTAATAACCTGGAACTTTATTCTCTATTTTGATACTTAATCCTTATATATTACTCATAAAAATGGAAATAATAAAATTTATTATATACAGTGGGTTGGTTTATATTCTGTGTCGGTGTTGACAACTGACGTAGTGTCATTTAATATTCTAATTAACGACGAGTCGTTTATAAAAGAAGATCGATGATGCTGAGGAGTAGTAAAGGTGGCTCACTCTCCAATGGACTAAAAGTTTTCGAATGCGCTGTCCGATTTTTATTATATTTACACTTACAAAAGGAGTAGGTTGATGATGAAGAGCAATAAAACAGCCCTCATTACAGGAGCATCAAGTGGTATTGGATATGAATTAGCTCGTATTCACGCTGCGCATGGTGGTGATTTGGTCATTGTGGCTAGGCGTGAAGATAAACTGAAGGCACTTAAGAAAGATTTAGAAAAGCAATATGGTGTTAACGTATTGCTAATCAAAAAAGATCTAACTTTACCTAACGCACCCACAGAAATATACGAAGAGGTGAAACAGGCAGGTGTCGAAGTAAATTATTTGATTAACAATGCAGGTTTTGGGGGTCACGGCAAATTTCATGAGCGCTCGTGGGAAGAAGATCTATCCATGATCAATCTGAATGTGGTGGCTTTAACAGCACTTACAAGGCTGTTTTTACCCGATTTTGTAAAGCGCAATGAAGGTAAAATCTTAAATATTTCATCCACAGCCAGTTTGATGGCAGGTCCAATGCAGGCTATTTACTTTGCAAGCAAGGCTTTTGTAACCTCGTTTAGCAATGCGATCGCAGAAGAACTGAATGATACTAAAATTACGGTTACAGCACTTTTACCTGGTGCAACGGAATCTGAGTTTGAAAACACCGCCGGTTTAAATAATACGGCATTGTTTAAGAAACCAATAAGTGCAAGCATAGTGGCGAAGGATGGATACGAAGGAATGATAGAAGGCAAGCTTAATGTAATCTCCGGTCTTAATTTGTTGCAGCGTATACAAATTGCCACTATGCCGTTCTTTCCAAAGAGGTTTCAACTAAGAGCAGTCCGTCGCATACAAGAAAAATAGATTTACGATAAGTCTGATTGAAACATGATTAGCTAAAGAATCTGAAAAGCCCGCGAGCTACTACTTGCGGGTCAAACTTATCTAATGATCCTGTGTTGGACCGTTGGATAGAAGACACATTTCCTGGAGGAAGGATATGTGTTATTTTTATTATGTAACAACACTTGAGTAAGTTTGCTTATATAGTTGATTGATAATAATAGGTATAGAAATTTAACCCACCTGATTGAAAACACCCATTTTAAAAAGAGGGTTTTAATCCCATTCTCTATGATAAATGTCATTGCATCACCTTAAGCGACAAGGAGTGATAGAAATGGGGTTTTCGCGAGCTCGAACAAGCGAGCAGAAACAAAAAAGAATAGAAGAAGTAATGGAAGCTACCGCCCGATTATATGATACAGTTCCATATGAAGAGATTACTTTCGCTGCTATTGCCAAAGAGACAGGGTTCTCTAGATCCAATCTGTATATTTATTTTACAAGTAAAGAAGAAATTCTGCTGGAAATCTTATTGAGTGATCTATACTCATGGTATGAGAATGTAGAGGCTTCCTTTCATGTGAGAAGGTCGTATGCTGTTGAGGAGATCATGGAGGTATGGACGGATGCGCTGGTCCGAAATCAACGCTTGTTAAGTTTGCTTTCGATTTTATTTACTGTATTAGAAAAAAACGTATCAATCGAAGCGCTTGCCAAGTTTAAAAGAGGTATGCTAGCCGTTCAACAACGGTGTTATCTATTGTTACAAGGGCTTTTTCCTGCTGCTACTGAGCAAGAACTTCAACAATTCTTGGTAAGTTCGTTTGCGCTGGCACAAGGATTATATCCCATGACATGTTTAACAGAGTATCAAATAAAAGCGCTTGCTAATTGTAATATGGAGTATGTTCCACCTAACTTCCGTGATTCATTCTTACAAGCCGGTATTCAATTGGCACACGGATTATTAAACAAATAACTATCTCTATACGATATATACAAATAAACTAATGATTACTTTTATGTAGATAAAGCCTCCCTTTCACTAAGAGGGGGGCTTTATCCTATCAACACCTCAGACGTGGGGAAAGAGCTCTTCGGTCTCCTTAAGTAAGGTGATATTTTAAGAAGGAGCCCATGAAGAGCTCCTTGGTGTAGTCTAATTGGTAACATCTCGCCTCTGGAAGACAGTCCAGGAAACGAGGAGGAAGAGGAGGAGGTGGATCGAAAGAATGGTGACAGAGAAAGGGAGGGTCATGTCTTCAAAGAAGGGACTATGGGTGGCATACATATCTAGTCGTAAATTGGTGAGAAAAGAGTACTTTACCCATTCGATATTCATTCCGAGAAGAATTCCTGTTATCGTAGAGCTTGATAAATATAGGGCGATAGAGACGCCTGTTGCCATAGAACTACTACGAAATAAGGTGGATATCATAAAAGCGAATGAGACCATCATCACCATTTCAACAATGGAGTATCCATAGTTGGTCAACGCTTTTAAGAACATGCTCTTTTCGATTACTTCTCCTTCTACGATGGTAAGAGCTATGGAGGGGGAGCTCCATCCGAAGAAAATGCCGCCGAAAATGAGGGAAGAAACAAAGAGCAAAGTGAGTAGAGTGAGCGCATAGTAAAGTGAGGAGAGATATTTAGCAAGCAGGATTTTCCTCCTCTTGATTGGACGCAGCAGAAGAAGTTTAATGGTGCCCCACGAAAATTCTCCCGCAACACTAGTAGAAACAGCGAATATTGCGAAGAGAGTGACGAGAACGATGATATTGCGCGATTCATCGAGGTATGACCACATATCTACACTGATAGGTAGGTTATGGGCAAGACGATATTCATTAGTAGCAATACGGTTCTCTAAATTTTGTTTATAACGATAGTTTTGATTGGGGTCAGCTATCACTTTTGCATATTCATTGTTTTGTGATTGTAGCTCTTCCTTCCACTGCGGATTTTGCGGAATCTCTCCAAATGCGCTGTCTGCATGGAGCTGTTTATTGGCAATCGTATACCCGAGGGAGGCGAGAAGAAGCAAAGCGATCATAATATAGGTTCCGATACGGTTAAAAGTCTTCATATTTTCATTTTGTATCAAGCGTAAGAGTTTAACCAATCTGTTTTCCTCCTGTTATCTCTAAGAATGTGTCTTCGAGTGTGCGTTGCCCCATCTGTATATCCAATATTTGAAATCCTTCTACTGTGAGGGTTTGCAGCAGAGAAGGAATGTGTTCGCGCTCGAGCAAAAGGGTGAGTTGGTCTCCACTGATGGCAGTCTTATACTCAGGGAACGTATGTGAGATATAGGCGTATACGTTTGAGGGTGCATCTACTTGAAGGATAAGAGTGGTAAGTTGTTGTTCCTTCCACTGTGCTACTTCCTTAATATCAATTAGTTTGCCTGCTTGCAAAATACCGATGCGGTCGCACATCATCTCCATCTCGCTTAGCAGATGACTAGAGACGAGGATCGCCATCTGTTCTTCGTGAGCAATCGAACGTAAGTATTGGCGAATTTCACGGATGCCGGCAGGGTCGAGTCCGTTTGTTGGCTCGTCTAAGATGAGAAGGGAGGGAGAGTGAAGTAAGGCTTGTGCTAATCCCAGCCGTTGTCGCATCCCGAGAGAGTAAGTTTTCACTTTATCATGGATGCGTTTTTCCAATCCGACAAGGCGGACGACTTCGTCGATGCGCTCCTTTTTTACTCCATTACACATACGCCAAAAATGAAGTAGGTTTTTGTATCCAGTTAGAAAGGGATACAGTTCAGGATTTTCTACAATTCCCCCCACATGGGAGAGTGCGCTCTCAAAATCTTGTTTGAGATCAGATCCTTGGATGATGACTTGGCCTGCACTCATCGAGATGAGACCGACGATCATTCGAATCGTTGTTGTTTTTCCTGCCCCATTGGGACCGAGGAAGCCAAACACTTCCCCGGGGTAAACGCTTAAGTTGAGATCATGAATAATCGGTTTTCTGCCAATCACTTTGCGCAGTTTTTTTACTTCAAGAACAGGTTGAGTCTTCATGATGTGACCTCCGTTGGGTGAGTAGTATAAGTGTGATGCATCCACTGGGTAATACTCATATTGGCTTGGGAGCGAATTTGGTCTGCTTCTTCCAACTTGAGAACTTCACCCGCACGAATTGCGAGTACCATATCTAAAATGGGCTCCACTTCTTGCACCTCATGTGTGGCTAATAAAACAGTCTGTTCTTCCAGATTGACGAAGGAGAGCAGTCCATGAATGATGGACTGTCGCACCATTGGGTCGAGTCCAGAAAGAGGCTCATCCATCAAGATATAGGGGGCATTGCGGGCAAGGGTGAGCATGAGCTTGACACGTCCTTGAGTTCCTTTAGAGAGGCTACTTACCTTCCGTGTCATAGGAATTTGAAGATGGGTAGCTACCTTAGATGCTTTTGTTGTGTCAAAGTCTGGGAATTGACTGGCATAATAATGAATCATCTCCTCTACTGTATACATGGGATAATGCATCTCTTTATCTGTCAAAAAAGCGATGCGGGCGGCGATTGTGCGTGTGACGAGTTGTTTATCAACGGTGATGGTTCCCTTTGTCGGTTTGGCAAGTCCAGCAATAAGTTTGAGAAGGGTCGACTTGCCACTCCCATTTTCACCGAGAACGCCAATAATCTTACCCGTGGGGATGGAGATATTAATGTTGTGAAGAGCTGTTTTGTTGAGATAACGTTTTTGTACGTGATTAAAGGTGATCATCTGGTGTTCTTCCCTTCTTCAGTCTGATTTTTTATGAATTGACTCAGCGTGTGCATAATCTCCTGTGGTTCAAACCCCATCTCTTTCATCTTGGCAAAGAAGAGCTCCATTTCGTGTGAGCACAATTGATGACGTAACTGCTCTAAGCGTTCTTGATCGTCGGTGATAAAAGTGCCTTGCCCGCGGCGCATCTCCACCACTCCTTCTCTTTGTAATTCTTTGTACGATTGTGAGACGGTATTGGGATTGAGATTTACTTGTAAGGCGAGTTCGCGTACGGAGGGAAGTTTTTCTCCTGGCTGTAACTCACCACTTATAACTTGTCGTTGAATTCGATGGGCGAGTTGTAGATAGATGGGCTGTGAGCCGTCAAATCCATTCATGTTTTATACCTCCACTTTCTTCTCCAAAATCCATGTGGAGAAGGCGAATAAGGCAAACGAGATGAGGAGACCCAGGAGCGTAATGGCGATGTCAATATAGATCGAATACTCATTTAGCAGTTCGGGAGTAAAGATAATCGTTGTCCCTAGTTGTGAGAGCATGCTAATTAATTGCATGGTTCCGATGAAGAGAAGAATGGCAACTACACTAATGATGTAGGAAGCTCCCTTGCCTGTGTAAGTTTTAAGCCACTGCGTGAGCGACCATAGTAACAAGAGGGCTCCGCAGAAAAAGAGGTTCCCCAACAAGAAAAAATTAGCTATATTTCCTGCTATATAGAGAGTGTCCACGTTTAAGACATCACGATAAGAAAGCCATTTTGTGAAAGGTTCCGCTACTTCAGGGTGGATCCATATGGTGATAGCGAAGTAAAGGGTTTGAATACATACTGTGATCAGAAGTGCGAAGCATGCATTGAGCAATTTGGAGAGAAGGAGCGTTCTAACAGGGTACGGGTTATGGAGCCAGCGATGAAGTTGAGCTCCTTCTCTTTGTAAGCTGATAAAGAAATAAGTAGGAATATAGAAATAGCTGAGAAAGGTGATGAAGCCAAAGCCAGCTAACTGACCTCCATTTTTAAAATTTAGATAGAGAATAAGTAATGTGACGAGTCCAATCCAGATGAGTGCCCCTGTGCGACCAATTCGATAATCTTTGTGTAACAATCCTTGCCATGAAGTCATGAAAATATATCCTTTCTGTAATGTATTAGTGTACTATCTATATAGTGCACTAATACATTATGGTTGTCAAGGGACTATGAAAAAATTTGGAGGGAGGGGGATTTTGGGAAGGGGTAGTCGACTGTAGGACATCCTCTCCCTTATTTACGGGGAATTTGATATAGTAATTGAAGGGAGGGTATCGGGATGAAGATGAGGCTATTCATGGTTTTTGTATTGATATCAACGGTTCCATTATTTCTTAGCGCCTGCCAAGAAAAAGAGAACACAGCGGCAGATAAGAAACAAACAGAAGATAAAAAAGTGGAACAGAAGTGGGTCGACCTAGGCGTAAGTCCAGAGAGTTTTGTCGAGGTATATAATTTGGGTTTACCCGATAAATATAAGTTGGATCCGAAAGATTTTATGGAGTTGACCTTTGCAGAGGGAAAGGCAAAGGTAGAAAAAGATCTGGGGAGCACGGTACGCTTTACCGCTATTGTTACAGAAAGTAGGGGTAAGGTGAGTGAAGTGAAGATAAGTGGCGTGACGGATGAACAACCGCTGCTTTTCACCTCTGTACTACGGGCGATTCATCAAGAAGCAACAACAGCACAGATTGAGCAACGAATGCAGGAAGTAAAGGCGAATCCATCAGCGGAAAAAGAAATAGAGCGGGATATGTCGTGGGAGCATGTGAATTATCGGTATCATCAGCTAGACAAAGGGTGGATGTTATTGATCCAACCTCGCGATCTAGAATCAACTTTACTTGATCCAACGATCTCGTATCCGAAAGCGGAAGTGAAGGATAAAGAAGGGGCGAAGAAAGAAGAAAAGAAAGAGAAGACAGCTGAGAACAAGACAGGGGAAGATGGCATCCAGACAGTTTCTAACCCGACGAGTGTATTGGTTCTCGTAAATAAAAGCCATCGCCTTCCTAGTGGTTATGTACCTGCATTAACGAAACCAAACGTAAGATTTCCTTTTTCGGAGGATTTGGCTAAGAAGAAATTGCGTCCGGAAGCGGCAACAGCATTAGAGGGATTGTTTACAGCAGCGAAACAAGCGGGACATATCTTATATGCACAATCTGGATACCGCTCTTATGAACGTCAAGAATCGATCTTTGCTTATAACGCTCAACAAATGGGAGAGAAAGAAGCGAATCGAGTGAGTGCGCGCCCTGGACAAAGTGAACATCAGACTGGATTGGCGATGGATATTACAAGTCAAGCAGTTAATTATTCGTTGGAGCCGATATTTGGGGAGACGGCAGAAGGCAAATGGGTCGCAGCTAATGCACATAAGTATGGTTTTATTATCCGTTATCCGCAAGGAAAAGAAGGTGTGACAGGGTATTCTTATGAGCCGTGGCATCTGCGATATGTGGGAATAGAAGCGGCGACGAAGATTAAAAGTACTAACTCTACACTGGAAGAGTATCTAAAGTAGTGTTGTACAGGGAATCTAAATATTACTATGTTCATAATAAGAAAAGAGCCGCATATTTGCGTAAATATTATTTTGATAAGCAAGAAACCAAGAAGCTGGAGATGTAAGCATTTTTCGATAAAATTATAATGGATAGCTGGTTAGAACCTCGGCACCTGAATGGAAGAAACAGGGGGTCGGGGTTTTTTAGTTTGTAGACCAGTGCGAGCAACAAACGGGTAATCATAGGAGTTTGAAGATGGAAGGGACTAATTGATGAGGATGAAAGGAGATGGAGATCAGAGTGAGTTTGTCCTAGTATAGAGCCAATCCGAATTTGTAATCAAAAATATTTAAAAAAATTTTCGATTTTGTATTTACAATCACCCCAAGGTGTTATATTATTCAGAAAAGATCATAATTTCAGAAACAAAAGAAAGGAGAGGGTAGAAAGATTTTCATAGTCATAACTTCTCTTTAAATGAAAAATGATTTTTGCCGTTTCGAAGAAAGGGAGTGCAGATCGTTTGTAATGCAAGTCTCTTGTAATAATTCCTTTATCGAGATGGAAAATTTTTTAATGAGAAGAGGAGTTAAGGGTGATGCGAACCTTTGTCACTTCATGAGTGGCTTGTTCGCCCATGACAAAGGTTAGCTATGTCCGGAATCTGAATAGTAGACAGGAAGATAATGAGCCACAGTGCTCCTATTTGCCATGGGCAAATGGAGGTTACAAAGGTGGAGTCAGAAGGGTCAACAATAACCTTTTGTGTCTTATTATTCAGAATGAAAAGGGGAGATTGTAATGAAGCGTATGAGAAAAGGTTTCGCCGTGGTGTTGGCGCTGGCGCTAACATGTACAATGTCTTTTGCGCTGGTATTGTCTGCTGAAGCGAAGGATCAATCATCGTTAATGGAAGAGGGTCGTAAGCATATCATTGTGAAGTTTAAAGATAATGTTTCGATCCAGGCAATGGGCAGTATGCACAAAAAAGAAGGATCGAAAATGCTCTCGCGCAATGATCGCTTGAGGTATGATGTCGTCGAAGTTCATGGTCAGTCAGTAGAAGATGCCATTGCGGATTATGAGAAGAGAGCAGACGTGGAGTATGCAGAGCCGCGAATTGTTTATCATACGATGTGGACCCCTGATGATCCATACTACGCCTCTGATCAGTATGGCCCACAAAACATGTCGGCAGAAGGGGCATGGGATATCACTCGCGGAAACAGTGATGTTGTTGTAGCGGTAGTCGACACAGGTGTGCAAGATGATCATCAAGACTTGTCCCAACAAGTGTCGCAAGGTTATGACTTTGTCGACGACGATAGAAATGCTTACGATGAACAAGGGCATGGCACGCATGTGGCAGGTACGATTGCTGCTACCACCAATAATGGGAAAGGCGTTGCGGGTGTAGCCCCCGATGTGAGCATCATGGCAGTACGAGTACTGGATTCTAATGGATCGGGGTATAACGACTGGGTGGCAAGTGGCATCGAATATGCCGCTTCCAATGGAGCCGATGTTATCAACTTAAGCCTCGGCGGTTCTAGATCGTCGCAAGTGGTAAAAGATGCAGTTGAGTTTGCATGGGCACAAGGGGCAGTGGTAATTGCGGCTGCAGGCAATTCCAACACTTCCTCTCCCTCTTACCCTGCTTATTATGAAGAATCCATCGCTGTAGCAGCAGTTGATTCAGGTGATCGTAAAGCATCGTTTTCCAACTACGGGGATTGGGTCGACATCGCTGCACCTGGAGTAGATATCATCTCGACTCAGCTAGGTGGGGGTTACGTTAAGTACAGCGGCACCTCGATGGCAGCTCCGCATACGGCAGGAGCGGCTGCTCTGCTCGCATCCAGTGGTATGAACCATACCGAGATTCGGGCGGCGTTGGAGAACAATGCTGATCACATTCCAGGTACGGGAACTTCCTGGCAGAACGGTCGCGTCAATATCTTGGCGGCGTTAGATGGAGATGGCGATGATGGTGGTGGGGAAGAAGATGATCCATATGAGCCAAACGATAGTTTGGCTGACGCGTATGGTCCGATCAATTCCGATCAGAAATATAAAAGCTACATCTATGATGGTAGCGATGAAGATTACTATAAGCTAAAAACCTCCAGGAGCGGGACGATTACCGTGAAATTGAGATCGCTCCCCGCTGACTATGACCTCTACCTCTACGATGCAGATGGCAATATGCTAGATCGTTCGTGGAATGGGGGTACGTCCAGAGAGACGATCTCGTACAATGGTGGTGCAGGTACCTACTATGTCAAAGTAGTAGGCTGGAATGGGGCATCCAGTAAAACGGATACGTATCGCCTCAAAGCTATCTTTAATCAATAGGTTTGGGTTGATTTATAGGTCACCCCGAGCTCGTTTGTTGGCAATGGAAAAGAGCTGAAAAGCTGCGGGACGATACTACGTATAGACAAAGGAGAGATTGTGATGAAACGTGCATGGATTGTTGTGTTAGCTGTTGTTCTCACTCTCACAATGTCGTTTGCCCCCCATCTGCCTGCACAAGCAGAGTCTAAGTCGGAACTAGCACAGGCGAGTAAAGATCACATCATCGTCAAATTTAAAGAAAACACTTCCCAGAGCGTTATGAGTAGCCTGCACGAGAAAGAAGAATCGGAAGTTCTTTCGCGCAATGAAAAGTTGGGTTATGATGTGATCAAAGTAGAAGGCCAGACAGTGGAAGAGGCAATCGCTTCCTACGAACGTATGGAAAATGTAGAGTATGCGGAACCACGGATCGTGTATGAAGCGTTTTGGACTCCTGACGATCCCTATTACGCTTCGGATCAGTATGGTCCGCAAAATATGGATGCAGAGGCTGCTTGGGATATAACCCGTGGTGATAGCAGTATCAAAGTAGCTGTGGTAGATACAGGAGTGCAGGATGACCATCCAGATTTGTCTAATCAAGTATCGCAAGGTTATGACTTCGTAGATAACGACGGTAACGCTTACGATGAACAAGGTCACGGTACGCACGTGGCAGGTACGATTGCTGCTACCACCAATAATGGGAAAGGCGTTGCGGGTGTAGCCCCCGATGTGAGCATCATGGCGGTACGAGTACTGGATTCTAATGGATCGGGATATAACGATTGGGTGGCAAGTGGAATTGAGTATGCGGCTACGAATGGTGCGCATGTGATCAATTTGAGCCTTGGTGGATCTAGTTCCTCCCAAGTGGTCAAAGACGCGGTGGAATACGCATGGGAGCAAGGTTCGGTAGTGATTGCTGCGGCTGGTAATTCCAATACTTCCTCCCCTTCTTATCCCGCCTATTACGAAGAGTCGATTGCTGTGGCAGCTGTGGATGCAAATGATAACCGTGCCTCCTTTTCCAACTATGGAAGCTGGGTAGATATTGCTGCTCCCGGGGTGAATATTATCTCGACTCAGCTGGGCGGAGGCTATGTCAAATACAGTGGAACCTCGATGGCAGCTCCGCATACAGCAGGAGCGGCGGCCTTACTGTCTTCACAAGGAATGAATAATGCTGAGGTGCGCGCGGCATTAGAAAATAATGCAGATGCCATTCCGGGTACAGACAACTACTGGCAGAATGGCCGGGTCAATATGTACCGTGCATTGACTGGAGATGACGATGGTGGTGGCGGTGATGATGAGGATACTTTCGAACCTAACGACAGTATCGCTACCGCTTATGGACCTATCAACTCGGGTGAAGAGTATGAAAGCTTCATCTTTGATGGCAGTGATGAGGATTACTACAAGTTGGAAGCAGCTGCAGGCACCATTAACATTAGCTTGAAGTCACTGCCGGGCGACTATGATCTCTATCTCTACAATGCATCAGGTTCTAGAGTGGCCCGATCGTGGAATGGCTCTACTTCAGACGAGTCGATTTCCTATGATGCAGCGGCAGGAACGTACTACATCCGTGTAGTGGGATGGAATGGGGCATCTAGTAAATCTGACTCCTATTTGTTGAAAGCGACGTTTACATCCGATGATGGTGGGGGAGAGGGAGACTGGTATTATGAAGATAAACGCTTCGATACCGATCATCCTTATTCTAACTACTACAATAAATCCCACACCTATACCAAGTCGGGAGCAAGTAAGGTAGCTCTCTACTTCAGTCGCTTTGAAACTGAGTCAAACTATGATTTTGTCTATATCAAAGATAAAAATGGGACTACAAAAGAGACTTTTGATGGAGACTTGGAACCGTTTTGGGTGATCGTTGATGGTGACAAGATTACCGCTAACTTGGTATCTGATTTCTCCATCACCGATTATGGTTATTCCATCACGGAAGTGGCTTACTTTATTGAAGGAGAGGCGCCAACAAAGGCGAGTAAGAAGTCGAAGCATCCGATAAAGTAGATAGAGGTAAGTAGGTGGAGTGCCCCCTGCCATATGGCAGGGGGCTATTTATATGGGGATAGCACTTTTAAAAGAACGGAATATAGGTTTGGGTACTATAAAATTTAGGTCTGCCACACCGTCTACTCTTTCGCTACCATGAAAGGGAATCATCCTTTTGAACCAAGTACCTTAAATAGAAAGGGGAATGAATATGAGACTTCTCATCAGCAAGGTTGTGACCGCAATTCCGTTATACGGGCTTATTATTTGGTTTTATCACTTTAGTTATCTCGCTTTTATCTTAGCGACGCTCACCTTTTTCTGCGCCTTGCCATTATCTCTATTATTAGATATGGGGACGGAAGAGACTTCACTTCCTGCAATTTACTCTTTCTTTTGGCACCTCATTATCTCGCTACCTTTTACGATTTTCCTCGGTGTATATGCCCCGATGTGGGTGCTTAGTTTTTGGTTATCGGAGCGGATGTTACGATTGCCGTTAATGATATGGTGGAGGGGGAGGGTTATGCTATGATTCACCTTCTGAGAAAATCGCTGCTAGTTTGATCTTGTTTTTCTGCAGTCGCCATGTATGTTCTCTACTTAGATGATGATTTCTTTGATACGCTCTCACGTTCAGTTGTTATCCTGTTCATTGTTTGCTTTATCTATGGTTGAGTCGTCTCTTTTGTGGCTGATGTTGAAAGCTGGAATTTCATTTTTAGTACATACTTTTGGTTCTATGTTCTTGGTCATCTTCATGGTACTTGCTTATAACTTCTTCGTAGTAGTTGTGTTAGGTAGTATCCTTTATACCTTTATTATTAGCATAGTGGTAAAATTTGGGCTTTTACCTATTCAAAAGGTGTGGATTTGGTTTTGGTTTATTCCTTTTACCGCAATATTTCTTCACTCTAATAAGATGTTACTTGCTAAGAAGAATCAACAGCATGTAGCTAAACTTACACACAAGGGGGAGTAATGGAATATGGTGATTACAGCTGAATCAAGATGACTTTGATGGAGGAGTTGAGCTCTCATTATGGATAGATCCTTGTTGTTTGTAGCCAAAGAGAAGAAGGAAGAGGATCAACATGTAGTTATTGCTGAACAAGACGCAGTTAACTTTACATTTCATCTAGATCGCATCCATATGCGATTTGATACGGATAAAGGAGAGAGAGTACTTACTTTTCGCCTCTTAGCTGAAAGTGCAGATACCGAGATGTATGTGGGGCCGCAGGGGGAAAGTGTGATTTATAAAGAGGTATGGCCTGGAATTGACTTGATCTTTACGGGTACGGAAGAGCACCTCAAATATGATGTGGCAGTGCAGCCAGGGGCATGTGTAGATCAGATTCGCTTTCGATACGAAGGGGGAACATCTTCTACCGTAGATGAGCATGGCGATCTGTATGTTCATACATCGAGCGGCGTACTTCGTGAAGGCAAGCCGATCAGTTTTCAGTGGAGCGAAGGGAAGAGGCAGACGATTCCAACAGCTTTTCGCTTGTTTGAAGATGGAAGTATGGGATTTGAGGTTAGCAAATATGATCCCGCACAGCTGCTTCTTATCGATCCAGTCGTGTTTTATTCTACCTTTCTCGGGGGGAGTAGCACTGACCAGGGAAGTGGAATCGCGGTAGATACAGAGGGGAATGCGTATGTGGCGGGTATAACTTCTTCCACAGATTTTCCGACGACGACAGGGGCATTTCAGACAACATTTGTGGGAGGCCCTTCAGATGTATTTGTTACTAAGATTAATGAAGCCGGAACGTCGCTAGTGTACTCCACCTTCTTGGGAGGAACAAGTGGAGAAACCACACTTCCTATAAATGGGATTTCAGTAGATGCGATGCGAACGGTGTTTGTAGCAGGACAAACGTTATCCTCTGACTTTCCGACGACGACAGGCGCATTTCAAACCATCTTCGGTGGGTTAGTGGATGGCTTTGTTACTCGACTTAATTCTACTGGTTCCTCTCTTATATATTCTACTTTCCTAGGAGGAAGTGGCTCTGATGTTGCAACAGATCTAGCATTAAACGGGTTAGGAAATGCGTATATAACAGGGATTACTAACTCTACAGATTTTCCAACCACATCTATGGCGTTCCAAACTGTTTTGGCGAGTGCGGCAGAGGATGCTTTTGTCACAAGATTAAACTCTGCTGGCAGTGCTCTGGTTTATTCCACTTACTTAGGAGGAAGCTTAGCCGACAGAGGCTTAGGCATCGCTGTGGATAGTGAGAATAATGCCTATGTAGTGGGTTTTACCGAGTCGACTAATTTCCCGATAACGACGGGTGCCTTTCAGACGGTTCTTACCGGAGGAACGGATTCAGATGGATTTGTTAGCAAACTGAATGCACTGGGAACTTCGCTTATCTATTCCACTTATCTAGGGGGGAGCGCCAGTGATGACGCTAGTGGAATTGACCTCGATGGTGCCAATAATGCTTATGTGACTGGAACAACCAGCTCAACCGATTTTCCGACGACACCAAACGCGTTTCAACCATCCATTGCAGGGTCGGATGATGCGTACGTGACGAAACTGAATGTAACGGGTAGTTCACTCGTGTATTCCACCTTCTTGGGGGGAAGCGAGAGTGACAATGGAATTAAGATCGCAGTCGATTCTTTTGGCGGAGCATGGGTTACAGGGGTTACCCGATCCACCAACTTTCCGCTCACATCAAACGCCTTTCAAGATAGTCTTAATGGAGAAGCAGACGCCTTTGTCACTCAAATAAGCTATTCTGGACAAGGGATTTCATTTTCTTCCTATCTGGGCGGAAGTGAGGGAGAGACTGGATTTGATGTTGCCATTGACCGCCAGGAGAATGCATATTTTACAGGGGTAACCGCGTCAACAGATTTTCCTGTTACCTTTCAAGCAGTCCAAACATTATTTGGCGGGCAGGCAGATGCATTTGTGACCAAAGTGGGTACGGTTACAACTGTCGGTCCAACCGGCCCCACTGGTGCAACTGGCCCCTCCGGCCCAACCGGTCCAACGGGAGCATCTGGAGCAGCTGGGGCAAGGGGACCGAGAGGACGTCGGGGCCCCAGAGGACCACGTGGCCCTCGTGGAACAGGTGCAGGCGAGTTGGGTTTGTAGGAGCATGGTAAGATGGAGGAAAAAGGGTCACTTGTAACTACAGAAAAGAGATGCGACTTATCTTTCCGCAATAATTCTTAGTTTTCCGTTCCTCTAATCGATGTATATTGTTGGGACAGTGGCTCATGCAATCGCCGCTATGGATATGTTCGGGAGGACATCTCCCATCCAGAAAAATGTAGCGATCAATAATGGAATGGCTGGAGGATAGCTTTGTTGAGGGCATTGCTGCATCCATCAACCTGATTATCACCGCCTCCAGCCTTATTGACCATGTTACTTAAACTTGCTCTTTACAACCATTTTGCCATTCATTTCTTTCCCGTACCCATAAGAACTATCGAAGCCAGATATAAGCCACTTTTTCTTTTCATCGAAATAGGTAAGGGTAACTTGTTTTTTGTTAATGTGTTCCACCAAAGGGTCGTCATCGTCATGGCTGTACTTACTATACTCCTCATATTTGGAGTGAAATTCTACTAACAACTTTACTTGATAACGATCACCTTCCTTGGTTAGTTCTACAGTCCCATAGTCGATGCGGGTTCCTATCGCTGACCCTTTAAAGGTTCGCTCAAATTCCTTCATATAATCAATATGCTTTATTTCATCGTTCAGTTCATCGTCTGCTAGGGTCGTGATTATATTGGCATTTCTCGTTTTACGGGCTTCGATCCACTGCTTTGTGTAATCGTTAATCAATTTTGTAATGGGTTTCTGTGATTTTTTATCACTGAATGGATGGGGAGTGATATCTATATCTTTGGTGTCCTCATCTATAGTCTTGGTTGGACTCTTGCATGTTCCCCATGGGCATTTCATTTCTCCGTAAATCTTGATCGACCCATCCTTTGTGACTGGACCAAATTCCTTATATTCACTGACCTTGCCCACTTTCTTTCCATTGACATAGAAGGTTTCGTCTGTAAACTGTGAGCTAATGGTAACCATTTCGCCATTGAGGTTTAGGTTTGATGTTTCTGGCTTATTGTAATCTCCAAACAAAATAACCTCGTTTTCGGTACTCAGTTGAGCATACTCAAACTTTTTATCTGCACTCACTTGGTAAATACCAGGCATCACGGGACCATATGTATAGCTTAACTTCCCTTCTTTAGTTTTGAATACCTCTTTTCCCGCGACTTTTAGGTTCACCTCAGGAGAATTGGTCTTTAGCTTAATGTGATATGATCGTACGCCAATACTATACGAGTCAGGCAAGATGGGAATTTCGTTCTTTTTTACGTAGTATGGCCCTGCCTTTAGTAACTCTTTGGACGTCATCCCATTCCGGAAGTGCATAATGTCTTCCGAATCAGCGTAGTATGCGGCTTGTGCGTTTAGTATCTGTGAAATTCCAGAGTAGAATTGATCATGTTCCTGAGTATAATCTACAAATTGCTGGATTTGCTCTCTGTTAATTTCTATTTTGTCATCGTCGGATACAACCATATCCATGACGGTCTCGACATCCCCTTTTGCCAAAGCCATTTCAAATTCTCTGACCATCCTTTGTGGATCGGAGTGTCCATCCGACCCAAATATCAATAAAATAACGATAATAGCAAGAAGTCCGCCCAGTGGGTACAGCACTTTCTTGTTTTTCGAGATGAAAGGTGTCGCTTTTTCTTTTGTTTGAAATAACAATGCTTTTGCTTTCTCTATGTTCATCCCAATCCTCCTAATAGTAGTTAAAGTTACCTCTATATAATAATTAGATGGTGAATGCACAATTTCCTTTTAATATAGTAACATGAATATTTGAAAATATTTATATAAGTATTCGTGATTTTCCTAGTTTTTCTTTTTGAACACTGTGTTATTATGTGACGGTGTGGAAGGAGTAGTAGGGTATATGTTTACATTAAGAGGTGATCACCTCTTTTGGATAATTTACAATCAATTGTGGTATTATGTCCATGGAGCGCAAAACGGCAGGTATGTCAGCACCTATCGTTTATACGGAGAAGCATGGACACAGAACGGCGTAATGTCGAAGACATCAGGATAACCCATGAGAAAAGTAGTTCACCCCTTAGGTTTTGCCGACCAGTGGGCGAGCTACTTTTTTTACCATCCCTCCGATGGGTGAACTTTCAGCCTACGCCGCCCGTGGTCATTATGTCCAATTCTCGCAGACAATTATATTATCATTTTCTTCATACTAGAGGACGAATATTAAGAGATAAGAGAGCGTATGCTAGAGTAAACTCACGTTTAGAAAGAGCCGACAGGGGTCTTATATTCCCTACGGCTCTTTCCTATTTCAACGAGTCCTTCAGCTGTTTTCTCGGCTCTAACGCAGGAACCTTCCTAACAGGGGATTCGCCATAGAAGGTGACGACCACTAGCGAGAAAACGTATGTTCCTATACAATATAGGCAACTTGGTGATGGTGAGGGAGGGAGAAGAGATGCGAAAGATTATTCATATTGATATGGATGCCTTCTTTGCGGCAGTAGAGCAACGGGAGAATCCAGACTTACAGGGGAAGCCAGTAGTGATAGGCGGAGATCCTTATGCGCGCGGTGTGGTTGCCACCTGTTCATATGAAGCAAGGAAGTATGGTATTCATTCGGCTATGCCTTCCAAACAGGCACAAATACGTTGTCCACACGCAATCTTCATTCGTCCGCGTATGTCTTTGTACAAGGAAGTGTCACAGGAAGTGATGGAGATCTTTCATTCTTTTACCTCCTTAGTCGAGCCGTTATCACTAGATGAAGCGTATTTGGATGTAAGTGAGAATAAGGTGGGTATGCAATCTGCGACGTTGGTGGCACGCCAGATCAAAGAACGGATATGGGAAGAGCTGAAATTAACAGCTTCAGCAGGGGTATCCTACAATAAATTTATAGCGAAGCTGGCGTCAGGTTATCGGAAACCAGATGGATTAACCGTGATTACACCAGAGCAGGCGCAAGCCTTTCTCGATGCTGAGCCGATCCATCACTTTTGGGGGGTGGGCAAGGTAACAGCACAACAGCTAAAAGGGTATGGGATAGAGACAGGAGCGGATCTACGTCAATGGTCCAAAGAGAAATGCATGGAGGTATTGGGGAGTCGAGGGGAGCTACTCTACCGCTTTGTCAGGGGGGAAGATGAACGCCCTGTCAACCCCAAGCGAATACGTAAGTCGATTGGGCGGGAGACAACTTTGCAGGTGGATCTGACAGAGTGGGATGAGATATTCCCTATTCTAGAAACGTTAGTTTCTTCGTTAGAAGCTTACTTACTACAGAAGGGAGAACAAGCACAAGTGCTCGTACTCAAAGTGAAATTCCATGATTTTAAACAGATCACACGCAGATTAACGCTCCCAGAACCGATCAGTACAGTGCAAGAGATGATGTCTTACCTTCAACAAATGAGTAAAAGGGCTCCCTTAGAGGGGAAGAGTGTCAGATTAGTAGGTGTTACCTTGGCCGGCTTTGTGTCACGAAAGCGAGCGTATGAGCAGTTACGTTTATTTTAAGTGGGAGTAGGGGAGTGTTAATTTGAGGTTCCATCTTGGTTACATGCATCTACATTGGAATTCAAAGGTTTAATTTGTTCAAATACTTTACGGTCAGACTCACCTGTAAAGGGAGTAGCGGCATATTCTGCTTCTGTGCCATAATAAAAAGCTTCATACTGTATTCCCCGTTCTAAGAAAGCATGGTTACCCGTAGGATGATGTTGAATAGATTTTTCATCTGGACTCTGCTCAAACTTAAATAAAAGCTCACGTTTATCTCCATTTTCTAAGAGAAGAGTATATTCTAACCTACCTCCGAGGGTTAATTGCTTATGAGAGGTGCAAGTAAGAAACCAGTGCTTATCCTGGAAGTTGATGAGCCCCCATCCATTCTTCTCTTCAAGTGGAGGTGCTCCAGGAACACTCCCTACGACGTAATACCACCCTGACTCGTCAGAGAAGGTATAGCGTAAATGTTGTTTTTTATCAAAAACCCCTATTTCAAAGAGGATATATGTCGTTAGCGTAACGACAATGAGTAAGATAGGTAGATTCACATACCCCCACACTGATTTACTTCCCTCGTAGAGGGGTGACATTTCCTTTCTATTAAACTTCCATTTTACTAAAGCGCAATCAAACGCCCATATCCCCAATGTGAAAATAGGAGCATAAATGGATATGAGAAAGATAAAGGGAATTGAAGCGATTAAATGCCAGCAAAATGAGTAAAAAATAGGACGACCCACCTTTTTCATCTTGCGGTCTATCAGGTAGGAGATGGGTACCCCATAGATAAAAATCACAGCAGTGGAGATAATCGTCGCAATTGAGGCATACTCCACCATCAAAAAGACCCATAAAACAAATAACAAAAGGCTACCTATTAGTGCTGCCCATAGCTTTCTTTCAAACATAATGAACACCTGCTCTCTTCAACTGTGCTGTTACATTCATCGTAGCAGGTGAGAAAGGGGGAGAGCAGTTCTAACTTTTATAGTACGGAACAAATGTTTGAAACACAGAATAAGAACCCGTTTAATTAAAACTTTCCTTGTGGAGCAAAAAGAAGCGGAGGGTATAGTGGAGATATGTACCCATGATGAATAATACCCTAGGTATGTTACAATATTAGCTATTCAAATACGTTTAAAATGGGATGTGGCTTTGTGCAAATAGAAGTATGGTCCGACTTTGTCTGTCCTTTTTGTTACATTGGTAAAAGGAAGTTAGAGAAAGCTCTTCGTAACTTTGAACACAGGGAGAAAGTTAACATTGTCTTTAGGAGTTTTGAGCTTAATCCGTATGCACCGAAAGAAGGAGACGAAACGTTTGCGGAAATAATTGCAGCAAAATATGGTGTAAGTTTAGAACAAGCCCAAGCAATGTGCGCTAACATGGCCGCACAGGCAAAACAGGAAGGGTTAGATTATCGTTTTGAGACGATGATCCCTCATAATACCTTTGACGCACACCGACTTCTTCACTATGCGGCGGATCATGGTAAGATGGATGAAATGTCTGAGCGATTGTATTGTGCGTTCTTCACTGAATCAAAAGATATCGCTGATCATAATACACTTATTGATATTGCAGTAGAGATGGATCTGGATGGATCTGATGTTTTAGATATGCTGACTTCTGATCAATATACCGTTAAAGTACGCGACGATGAGGCCTTAGGAAGTAAATTAGGTGTTAAAGGGGTTCCATACTTCATCTTTGCTCAAAAATATGCTGTCTCGGGAGCGCAATCAGTAACTGTATTTGAGGAAGTCTTGGATAAAGCATGGAGTGAAAATGTAAAAATAGAGGAATTTAATAGTGGCGGTGGCTCGTGCGCTGCTGACTCATGCAATATGCCTTCATAAAGTAAAATACATAGGGATGTAGTCGTTAGGATTAGTAAACACAGTAGGCATCCCTCGAGGGAGTGCTTGCCAAGCCTTAGTAATCAATTACTAGGGCTTGGCTTGTCTTCGTGTATGAAATGATCAACGGTGATACCGAGAAATTCTATACTAAGGGAAGAGATATTCCTAATTTGTTGCTAACAACAATTAGATTATACAATGATTGATAGATCCACGGTGTATTATCCTAAACAGGCTTTTGACCTATGTATAACCGTGCTAATCAATTTTAGGGATAGTCGAGTCCTACATCGTCCTCTATACCTAATCAAAAACCCTTTTCTTCTATATAAAAAGAGATGCCAGTCAGGATGTTAAATCAACCTCTACAAATTTTATTCCTGTCAGCGCAAATTTCCTCTTGCATCCGCCTTTTTGTTTATATATAATAGGGAATGTTGGTCATGGACGGCGATGATGCGGAAGGTTGCCGACACACCCGGCCCCATTGCCTAGGGGTGGTTGGGATATTTCCGCGGAGTAAGTTCATTTTCAAAAATGAACGTAGAAGGAGGGGCAAAAATGGCAAAACAAAAGATTCGTATCCGATTGAAAGCGTATGACCATCGCGCGTTGGACACATCGGCAGAGAAGATTGTCGATACCGCGAAGCGGACAGGTGCAGGGGTGTCAGGACCGATTCCACTACCTACTGAAAAATCCGTGTACACGATTTTGCGTGCGACTCATAAATACAAAGATTCGCGTGAGCAATTCGAGATGCGGACACATAAGCGTTTGATTGACATCGTCAATCCAACACCGCAAACGGTGGATGCGCTGATGCGACTCGACTTGCCTTCAGGCGTCGATATTGAAATCAAACTATAAGTAATGAAGTGACAGATGGCAGGAGGTGTATGACGTGAAAGGTATTCTGGGGAGAAAGTTAGGAATGACGCAAGTATTCCAAGAGGATGGTACTTTAGTTCCAGTAACCGTCGTGTCCGCTGGCCCTTGTGTTGTATTGCAACGCAAAGAAATGGCAACGGACGGCTACGACGCTGTACAACTTGGTTTTGAAGATGTGAAAGAACACCGTGCGAATAAACCGGAGCTCGGTCATGCGAAAAAAGCAGATACCGCAGCAAAGAAATTTATTCGTGAAATTCGTGGAATGAACCCAGCTGAGTTTGAATTGGGTCAGGAAGTGAAAGCAGATCTTTTCGCTGAAGGCGATATCGTCGATGTGACGGGTAAGTCAAAAGGTAAAGGGTTTGCCGGTGCGATTAAGCGCCACAACCAGCAACGTGGACCTATGTCTCACGGTTCTCGTTACCATCGTCGTCCGGGTTCCTTGGGCGCTGTCGATCCGATGCGCGTATTTAAAGGACATAACCTACCAGGACGCATGGGTGGCGAGCGTATTACTACGCAAAACTTGGAAGTGGTACGTGTCGATACCGAGCGTAACGCAATTCTCATCAAAGGGAATGTACCAGGACCAAAAAATGGCTTTGTTATGATCCGCTCAGCGGTCAAAGGCCAGAAATAAGTTAGGAAGGAGGAAGCGTCATGGCAAAAGTTGCAGTATTGGATATCAACGGGAATCAAGTAGGCGATGTTGAGCTACTGGATGCCGTGTTTGGGATTGAACCCAACGAAAGTGTTCTCCATGATGCCGTTGTGATGCAACAAGCATCGCTCCGTCGGGGAACGCACGCAGTAAAAAATCGTTCTGCCGTACGCGGTGGTGGTCGCAAACCTTGGCGGCAAAAAGGTACCGGACGTGCTCGTCACGGTAGCATCCGCTCCCCGATCTGGGTAGGCGGTGGTGTTACATTCGGACCTACTCCACGTAGCTACGGATATAAATTACCGAAGAAAGTGCGCCGTCTAGCACTTCGTTCTGCTCTCTCTTCTAAATTGAAAGCAGATGAGCTGGTAGTGCTCAATGAATTGAGCATGGAACAGCCGAAGACAAAAGAGATGGTTCGCATCCTGAGCAACCTTAAAGCTGAACAAAAAGCATTGGTTGTTGGACTTTCCGTGGATGAGAACGTAGCTCTATCTCTTCGCAACATCCCAGGTGTGAAGTACATCGCAGCCGAAGGCGTTAACGTCCTCGATCTGCTATATCACGACAAAGTGATCATCACCCAGGATGCGGCCGCACGCGTAGAGGAGGTGTTCGGCCAGTGAAGGACCCACGCGATATTATCCGTCGTCCCATCGTAACCGAGAAGTCGACTGACTTGACCGCTGACGGGAAATACGTATTTGAAGTTGACCTAAGAGCGAACAAGACTGAGATTAAGAAAGCTGTTGAAGCGATCTTTGGTGTGAAAGTATTGAAAGTAAACACGATCCGCCAAATCGGTAAGGTGAAACGGTACGGACGTTACTCTGGTCGTCGTCCAGAGAAGAAAAAAGCGATTGTACAGCTGACCGAAGACAGCAAGTCAATCGAAATTTTTGAAGTGTAACTCGTGAAGTAAAGGAGGGACAACAATATGGGTATCAAGCATTTTAAACCGACCTCACCAGGTCGCCGGCAGATGACGGTTTCTACTTTTGAAGAGATTACCACCACTACGCCGGAAAAATCTCTTTTAGCTCCATTGAACAAGAAGAGCGGTCGTAATAACCAAGGTCGTTTAACCATGCGCCATCAAGGCGGTGGACATAAGCGTAAATACCGCATCATCGACTTCAAGCGTAATAAAGATGGTATCGACGGGAAAGTGGCAACGATCGAGTACGATCCAAACCGCTCCGCAAACATCGCGCTCTTACACTATGTAGATGGTGAAAAGCGTTATATCTTAGCTGCTAATGGATTAAAAGTAGGCGATATCGTCGAATCCGGTCCAGAGGCAGATATTAAAGTAGGGAATGCACTTCCGCTGGCTAATATCCCAGTCGGTTCTGTCATTCATAATATCGAATTAAAGCCAGGTCGCGGTGGACAAATGGTACGTGCCGCTGGAACGAGTGCGCAATTGCTCGGTAAAGAAGGTAAATATGCCATCATCCGTCTGACTTCTGGAGAAACTCGTATGGTACTCTTGCAGTGCCGCGCAACCATCGGTCAAGTAGGGAACTTGGACCATGAGTTGATCAACATCGGTAAAGCGGGTCGTTCGCGCTGGCTCGGTAAGCGCCCAACGGTTCGTGGTTCCGTAATGAACCCATCGGATCACCCACATGGTGGTGGTGAAGGTCGCGCTCCGATCGGACGCAAATCACCTGTTACGCCTTGGGGTAAACCAACGCTTGGGTACAAAACACGTAAGAAGAATAAGCCCTCGGATAAGTATATTGTCCGTCGTCGTAAGAAAAAGAAATAAGCCTAACACTAAAGTGGCGTCTTACGAAGGGAGGTTGGACGTATGGGTCGCAGCCTGAAAAAAGGACCTTTTGTCGATGATCATCTGATGAAAAAGGTCGAAGAGTTAAATGCGAAAGATGAAAAACGCGTGATCAAAACTTGGTCTCGCCGGTCAACCGTCTTTCCAGAGTTTATTGGCCACACCATCGCTGTACACGATGGACGCAAACATGTGCCTGTCTTCGTAAACGAAGATATGGTTGGTCATAAGCTGGGTGAATTTGTGCCGACACGGACCTACCGTGGCCATGCCGGCGACGATAAGAAAACACGGAAAAAATAAGGTGCGTATAGTCCTTAAGGCAAGAGAGGAGGTCGCAAGATGGAAGCGAAAGCTGTCGCACGTTATGTGCGCATCGCTCCCCGGAAAGCGCGGCTGGTAATGGATCTGGTACGTGGGAAGTCCGTGGAGGAAGCACTAGCAATTTTGCGTTTTACTCCGCGCGCTGCATCACCTATCATTGAAAAAGTGATCCAATCCGCCGTAGCAAACGCAGAGCATAACTATGAAATGGATCCGAGTAGCTTGATAATCGCCAAAGCATACGTCGATGAAGGTCCGACCATGAAACGATTCCGTCCGCGTGCAATGGGCCGTGCGAGCAAGATCAACAAACGGACTAGCCATGTGACCGTGGTCGTATCTGAACAATAAGAAGGAGGGATAACGAGTGGGTCAAAAAGTAAACCCTGTGGGCTTACGGGTGGGTGTCATCCGTGACTGGGAGTCCAAGTGGTATGGCGGCAAAGATTATGCAGACCTATTGCATGAGGATATCGCCATTCGCGAGTACATCGAGGGTCGACTCAAAGATGCAGCTGTCTCTAATGTAGAGATCGAACGTGCTGCAAACCGTGTCAACTTAAACATCCGCACCGCAAAGCCAGGTATGGTTATCGGTAAGGGTGGTTCGGAAGTAGAAGCACTTCGTAAGCATTTGACCAAAATGACAACGAAGAAAGTTCACATCAACATCAGTGAAGTAAAAACACCGGAATTGGATGCGAATTTGGTTGCACAAAACATTGCGCAACAATTGGAGCGTCGTGTATCGTTCCGGCGTGCGATGAAGCAAACGATTCAACGTACGATGCGTGCGGGAGCACAAGGTATTCGTACTCAAGTAGGCGGCCGTCTTGGTGGAGCAGATATCGCTCGTAGCGAAGGTTATAGCGAGGGCACCGTACCACTTCACACCTTGCGTGCGGATATCGACTACGGTACAGCAGAAGCGCATACGACTTATGGACGTATTGGTGTTAAAGTATGGATCTACCGTGGCGAAGTTCTCCCCGTCAAGAAAAAGGAAGACGCGGAAGGAGGAAAATAACATGTTGATGCCAAAACGGACGAAGTATCGGAAAGAGCATCGCGGCCATATGCGCGGTCAAGCCAAAGGCGGCAAGGAAGTCAACTTTGGTGAATACGGTCTAAAGGCGTTGGAACCAGCATGGATCACCAACCGTCAGATCGAAGCCGCTCGTATCGCTATGACCCGTTACATGAAACGGGGCGGTAAAGTATGGATTCGTATTTTCCCCGACAAGCCTGTAACACAAAAACCGCTTGAAGTTCGCATGGGTTCCGGTAAAGGTTCGCCAGAGAAGTGGGTAGCTGTTGTTAAACCAGGGAAAATCATGTTTGAAGTTGCAGGAGTTTCAGAAGAGGTTGCACGCGAAGCGATGCGCCTAGCAGCAAACAAACTTCCAATCAAAACGAAGTTTGTAAAACGAGACGAAGCGGGTGGAGCAAATGAAAGCTAAAGAGCTACTTGAATTAACCACCGCCGAAATCGAACAGAAGTTGCGTACACTCAAAGAAGAATTATTCAACCTCCGGTTCCAAGCGGCTACAGGTCAATTGGATAATCCGGCCCGAATTGGTCAGGTGCGTAAAGACATCGCACGGGCAAAGACCGTTCTTAAAGAACGTGAACTCGGGATTGAAAGGAGGAAACAAGGGTGACCGAGACAGGACGTACGACTCGGAGAAAAGTACGCGTCGGCAGAGTGGTAAGTGACAAAATGGATAAAACAATCGTGGTTGCTGTTGAGACCTATAAGAAAGATCGTCTTTATGGCAAGCGTGTAAAGTATACGAAGAAATTTAAGGCACATGATGAAGAAAACACCGCTAAAAAAGGTGATGTAGTACGCATCATGGAAACCCGTCCGCTTTCAAAAGATAAGCGCTGGCGTTTGGTAGAAATCGTAGAAGAGGCTGTAATCATCTAATCGTGATTCGCCTTATGTACGGAAGGAGGGTGTTTGGCAATGATTCAACCTCAAACTCGCTTGCGGGTCGCAGATAACTCCGGTGCACGTGAATTGATGTGCATTAAAGTACTCGGCGGTTCGAAACGGAAGTTTGCCGGTATTGGTGATGTAATTGTGGCTTCGGTCAAACAAGCTACACCAGGTGGCGTTGTCAAGAAGGGTGAAGTTGTACGCGCAGTAATCGTACGGACCACTCGTCCAGCACGTCGCAATGATGGATCCTATATCCGCTTTGATGAAAACGCGGCTGTAGTGATTAAAGATGATAGAACTCCGCGTGGAACACGTATCTTTGGACCAGTTGCTCGCGAACTGCGCGAACGTGACTACATGAAGATCGTATCACTTGCACCGGAAGTACTGTAATCGTAGGAATCGATTGGCTGTAAAGAAGGAGGTGCCAGGACATGGAGAAGAAGCGTCCAAATAAGTTGCATATTAAACAAGGCGACACCGTGATTGTGACGCGGGGGAAAGATGCACCGACTCGCGATAAGAACGGAAACATGGTTTATACCAAAGGACGTGTCTTGAAAGTGCTCCCGAAAGAAAACCGCGCATTGGTTGAAGGGGTTAACATGGTGAAGAAGCATTCGAAGCCATCCCAAGCTAATCCGCAAGGGGGCATTATCGAGCAAGAAGCGCCGATTCATCTTTCCAACCTGATGGTGGAGGATCCGAAGTCGAAAGAACCATCACGCATTGGGTATAAAATGGTTGAGCGCAAAGGCAAAGAAGTAAAAGTTCGCTACGCGAAAAAATCCGGAGAAATCCTGGACAAGTAGGAAGCCGTTTTTAGAAGGGAGGTCCAACTCAAATGGCAGCACGTTTGAAAGAGAAGTTTAATCAAGAAATTACTCCAGCGTTGATCAAGAAGTTCGAATACGCCAGCCCGATGCAAGTGCCGAAGCTGGAAAAGATCGTGATCAACATGGGTGTAGGGGAAGCCGTACAAAACCCGAAAGTATTGGATAGCGCGGTTGCTGATCTAACCAAGATTTCTGGACAAAAGCCAGTGATTACAAAGGCGAAGAAATCAATCGCAGGTTTCAAACTTCGTGAGGGAATGCCAATCGGTTGTAAAGTGACCTTGCGCGGTGAGCGTATGTATCATTTTCTCGATAAGCTGATCAATGCAGCACTTCCACGGGTGCGTGACTTCCGCGGCGTTTCGGCGAAAGCATTCGACGGGCGTGGCAACTACACACTCGGTTTGAAAGAACAGCTCATGTTCCCTGAGATTGAGTACGATAAGGTGGACAAAGTACGTGGGATGGATATTATTATCGTTACCACTTCAAACACCGACGAGGAAGCTCGTGAATTGTTAAAAGAAATGGGAATGCCATTTCGCAAGTAGTAGATCATCTAGATTAGCCTGATGAAAAGGAGGGAATCCGTTGGCCAAGAAATCGATGATCGTCAAACAGAAGCGTAAGCAGAAGTTTCAAGTACGGGAATACACACGATGTGAGCGGTGCGGACGGCCACATTCGGTCTTGCGCAAATTCCGTCTTTGCAGAATTTGTTTCCGTGAGTTGGCCTATAAAGGGCAGATTCCCGGCGTGCGTAAAGCTAGCTGGTAATTGAGCGAGGAAGGAGGGAACCGATAAATGGTGATGACAGACCCGATTGCTGATATGCTGACGCGTATCCGTAACGCAAACGCTGTTCGTCATGAGAGCGTAGAGATTCCGGCTTCCAACTTAAAGCGGGAAGTAGCGGAGATTCTGAAGCGGGAAGGTTTTATCCGTGACGCAGAATATATTGAGGACAGCAAACAAGGAATCATTCGTGTGTTCTTGAAGTACGATGAGAGCAACGAGCGTGTGATTACTGGTTTAAAACGTATTAGTAAACCTGGTTTACGTGTATATACCAAAAGCGACGAAGTACCGCGCGTATTGCGTGGACTTGGGATTGCGATCTTGTCCACATCTAAAGGCGTATTGACCGATGCAGAAGCACGGCGTGCGAAAGTGGGCGGCGAAGTACTCGCATATGTTTGGTAATCCTGATGCAACTGGATGGAGGTGAATACAATGTCTCGTATTGGACGCTTACCAATTCAAATTCCGGCTGGGGTAGAAGTTACCTTAACGGATAACGAGATTACGGTGAAAGGTCCTAAAGGTACTCTTACCCGGACCATTCACGCGGACATCAAGGTAGAGATGGAAGAGAACCAGATGGTGGTTACTCGTCCGAGCGATCATCGCACGCACCGTTCGCTGCATGGCACCACCCGCAGCAACATCGCCAACATGGTAGAAGGTGTAACCAAAGGGTTCACCAAGGTACTTGAGTTGGTGGGTGTAGGGTATCGTGCACAAATGAAAGGTAGCAAATTGGTACTCAACGTAGGGTACTCCCTACCAGTTGAAATGGATCTCCCCGAGGGGATCGACTTGGAGGTTCCTAAGCAGACCGAAATTCATGTTAAAGGGATCAACAAGGAACTGGTTGGTGCTACAGCAGCAAATATTCGTTCCGTACGTGAGCCTGAGCCGTACAAAGGTAAAGGGATCAAGTATAGCGACGAGCGCATTCGTCGTAAAGAAGGTAAGACTGGTAAGTAAAGCTGATAGGAAAGGAGTGAATGCGGCGTGATTAAGAAAGTAGATCGCAACATAAAACGGAAACGTCGCCACCTTCGTGTGCGTAAAAAGGTCGTTGGCACAGCAGCACGCCCACGCCTAAATGTTTTCCGTTCGTCCAAAAACATCTATGCTCAACTCATCGATGATGTGAAAGGGCATACGTTGGTTTCTGCTTCCACCGTAGATCCTGAACTAGGTGAAGGAATCAAAGGTGGAAATATCGAGGCTGCGCGTCTGGTAGGATCACTCATCGCAAAGCGTGCGGTGGAAAAAGGTATTGAGCACGTTGTCTTTGACCGCGGTGGCTACATCTACCACGGACGCGTTCAAGCGCTCGCGGAAGCGGCGCGTGAAGGAGGTCTCAAGTTTTGAGCAGGGGAGGGAAAAACGTGAAGAAGGACCAAGGAAGCGAACTGCAAGAGAAAGTGGTTAATATTAACCGCGTCTCTAAAGTAGTTAAAGGTGGACGTCGCTTCAGCTTCAGTGCATTGGTCGTTGTCGGTGACGGCAAAGGTATGGTTGGCGCCGGTATCGGTAAAGCCACTGAAGTACCAGAAGCGATCCGTAAAGGCGTTGAAGATGCGAAGAAGAATATGATTCGTGTACCTCTTCAAGGAACCACCATTCCTCACGATGTGATTGGGAAGTTCGGTGCGGGTCGAGTACTCTTAAAGCCTGCTTCCACCGGTACGGGTGTAATCGCAGGTGGCCCTGTACGTGACGTTTTGACAGTTGCAGGTGTTGGCGACATCTTGACTAAGTCGACCGGTTCTAACAACCCAATCAACATGGTACGCGCAACATTAAACGGAATTCAAAACATGAAACGTCCAGAGGACGTTGCAAAAAGACGTGGTAAAACCGTAGAAGAATTGTTAGGTTAGGAGGGATGACCGTGGCAAAGAAATTAACGATTACGCTAAAGCGCAGTCTAATCGGTCGTCCCGAAGATCAACGGGTTACCGTGAAGACACTTGGCTTAAAAAAGCGTCATCAATCTGTGGTTCACAATGATAGTCCTGCCATTCGCGGTATGATCAACAAAGTGAAGCATTTGGTTGAAGTTACAGAAGAAAACGCATAACTGACTCAATTGTAGAAGGAGGTGGCAAGATGAAACTCCACGAATTAAAACCTAATGAAGGTTCTCGCAAAAAACGGAATCGCGTAGGGCGCGGAATGGCGAGTGGTAACGGGAAAACCTCTGGTCGTGGTCATAACGGTCAAAATTCACGTTCAGGTGGTGGTGTTCGCCCTGGCTTTGAAGGTGGGCAAAACCCAATCTACCGTCGTCTACCAAAGCGCGGATTTACCAATCCAAATCGTAAAGAGTACGCCGTAATCAACATGGATGTACTCAATCGTTTTGAAGAAGGTACAATCGTGACTCCTGAACTCCTTTTGGAAACAAAAGTAGTGAAAAACCTGCGTGATGGCCTCAAAGTTCTAGGAGACGGTGAACTCAAGGTAAAAGTGACCGTGAAGGCACACAAATTTTCTCGCACCGCTGCGGAGAAAATCGCGGCCGCTGGGGGCGCTACGGAGGTGCTTTAATGTTTCAAACACTGGGTAACATTTTCAAGGTGGAAGATCTACGCCGCCGAATTCTATTTACGCTGATAATGTTGGTGGTCTTCCGTATCGGAGCCCACATTCCTGTACCAGGAACCAACAAAGAAGCTTTGGCTAGTCTTCAAGAAGGCACCGGAGTATTTGGATTGCTGAATAACTTTTCCGGAGGCGCATTCCTCAATTTCTCCATCTTAGCGATGGGAATCATGCCCTATATTACGGCCTCAATTATTGTACAGTTGTTGCAGATGGACGTGATTCCTAAGTTCACCCAGTGGGCGAGAGAAGGGGAAGTGGGTCGGCGCAAGTTAGCACAAGTTACTCGTTATGGTACGATTGTGTTAGCATTGATCCAGTCTGTCGGTCTGTCGATCGGTTTTGACAGGATGCAGGGCGGAGTCTTTATTGAAAACGATAGTTTTTGGACATACGCACTCATCTCTATCACGATGACAGCAGGTACTGCGTTCTTGATGTGGGTTGGTGAACAAATTACAGAAAGCGGCATTGGTAATGGGATCTCGATTCTGATTTTCGCGGGGATCGTTGCTTCGATTCCTAATGCGACCGGTCAGTTGTATGAGTCCCAATTTGCAGGTGCTGGAGACCAGCTTTTCCTTAACATTGTTAAGATAGCTGTGATCGTACTCATCTTAGTCGCGATTGTAGCGGGGGTTATCTTCATACAACAAGGGATTCGTAAGATTCCGGTACAATACGCTAAGCGTGTGGTTGGTCGAAGAATGTATGGTGGTCAAACGACGCACATTCCGATGAAAGTGAATGCAGCGGGCGTGATTCCAGTCATCTTTGCAATCTCCCTGTTGATGTTCCCACCAACACTCGCTAGTTTCTGGTCCGATAGTGCAGTTGCACAGTGGATCATCAATAACTTTTCGTACGATGCACCCATGGGAATGGTATTATACGTAATCTTGATCATCGGGTTTACGTATTTCTATACGTTTGTACAGATTAACCCAATCCAGTTAGCCGATCAGCTTAAAAAGAACGGCGGGTACATCCCTGGGATTCGCCCAGGTAAGAATACGTCAGTATTCTTGACGAAAGTGATGAATCGACTCACCTTGTCGGGTGCGCTTTTCTTGGCGGCAATTTCGATACTACCAGTTTTCTTCAGCAAGTTGGCTGGGTTGCCACCAAGTGTTCAAATTGGTGGAACGTCGCTCTTGATTGTTGTCGGGGTTGGTCTAGAGACGATGAAGACGGTCGAAAGTCAGTTGATCAAGCGTCACTACAAAGGTTTTATTAACAAATAGAATCGGCGAACCCTTGTTTCACACTCACATCGGGAGGGGACGCGTTTGAATCTTGTATTAATGGGTCCGCCAGGTGCTGGTAAAGGCACTCAGGCAGAACGAATTGTGGAAGAACATCAGATTCCGCATATCTCCACAGGAGATATGTTTCGTCAAGCGGTGGAGGACGGTACCCCTTTGGGCTTAGAGGCAAAATCCTTTATGAACCAAGGGAAACTCGTTCCTGATCGGGTAACGATTGGTATTGTCCGTGATCGCTTAGGAAAAGATGATTGTGCTAGCGGTTTTTTACTAGACGGGTTTCCACGCACGCTGCCACAAGCAGAAGCATTGGATACTCTGCTTTCCGAGATGGGAAAAAAGATAGACCGCGTAGTTTATATAGATGTGGATGAAGAAACGTTGATCAGTCGGTTAACCGGACGCCGAATCTGCTCGCAATGTGGAACAACGTATCACTTGATCTTTAATCCACCTAAACAAGAAGGAACTTGCGATCGTTGTGGAGCTCATCTCTATCAACGAGATGATGATACAGAGGAAACAGTGGCTAATCGTTTAAAAGTGAATGCGGAGCAAACCCGCCACTTACTCGATTACTACGGTAACGTAGGGAACTTAGTGCAGGTGGACGGCGATCAGCCGATTGAGCAAGTGACAACGGCTATTTTGCAAGAGATTCGAGGTTCGGCAGAATGATTATCCTTAAATCGGCAAATGAGCTGGAGCGTATGCGAGCTTCGGGGCGTCTCGTATTTGAGGCACATCAGCGAGTCAAAGAGGCGATTCGACCTGGAGTGACAACGCGAGAGTTGGATCGTATCGTGGAGGAGTTTCTTCGGAAACATGGAGCAACTTCCTCTTTCAAAGGGTATAACGGATTTAAAGGCCATGTATGTGCCTCCGTCAATGAGGAGTTAGTGCACGGCATTCCGGGATCGCGCGTCCTTCAAGACGGTGATATCATTACGATTGATATTGGTGCGTTTTATCAAGGGTATCATGGTGATTCTGCTTGGACATATCCAGTAGGCTCCATTCCCGAAAAAACGCAGCATTTGTTGGATGTAACGAAAGAGTCTCTCTATCGTGGGATTCGTGAAGCGAAGCCAAATGCACGTTTAGGAGATATCTCGCACGCGGTTCAATCCTATGTTGAGGAAGAAGGTTACTCCATTGTTCGCGAGTATGCTGGGCATGGAATCGGTCAAACGTTACACGAGGATCCTTCCATACCCAACTATGGACCACCTGGACGGGGACCACGTCTGAAGCAGAGAATGACGCTTGCTATTGAGCCGATGGTGAATGCAGGCTTGCGTCATGTGAAAACACTTGCTGATGATTGGACGGTTGTCACCCGTGATGGGTCGCTTTGCGCTCATTTTGAACACACGATTGCCATTACGGATGATGGCTATGAAATTTTAACCGGTCATGATACCGTCTAGGAGCTGGACGTGATGGATTCCACGAGTACCCTTCGTTTAGGTCAAATTGTTCACGTGCTGAAGGGACGGGAAGCAGGTCAGTTTATGATTGTTATCGATGTGATTGATGATCATTTTATCTGGTTAGCGGATGGAGATAAGCGTAAGTTCGATCAAGCAAAAAAGAAGAACGTTAAGCATCTTCAGCCTACCCATACGGTCTCCACTGTGGTGGCCGAGTCACTTCAGACCACTGGAAAAGTGTCCAATGCGAAGCTCAGATATGCTTTAAATCAATACCAGCTCGCTCATAAAGAGTAGCGCCGAAAGGAGCGTTTAATTAGATGGCCAAGGAAGACACGATTGAAGTCGAGGGCACAGTCATCGAACCGCTGCCGAACGCCATGTTTCGGGTAGAATTGGAAAATGGTCATAAGGTTCTTGCTCATGTATCAGGTAAGATTCGCATGCATTTCATTCGTATTCTACCGGGTGATCGGGTAACGGTTGAGCTCTCCCCATATGATTTGACCCGAGGACGTATTACTTATCGTTATAAGTAATACAAAAGGGATCGACAGGAGGTAACTCGAAATGAAGGTTAGACCTTCGGTAAAACCGATTTGCGAGAAATGCAAAGTGATCAAACGTAAAGGCGTCGTCATGGTCATTTGCGAGAATCCGAAACACAAACAAAAACAAGGCTAAGATAGGAGGTGCACATCGATGGCACGTATATCAGGAGTGGATCTCCCGCGTGATAAGCGGGTCGAAATCGCGCTTACCTATATCTTTGGGATTGGTCGTTCCTTGTCGCAAGAAATTCTCAAGGAATCCGGCATCAACCCAGACACACGCGTTCGCGATCTGACGGAAGAAGAAGTAGCAGCGATCCGCAGCTACATCGATAAAAATTTCACCGTCGAAGGTGACCTACGCCGTGAAACACAACTCAACATCAAACGATTGATTGAGATTGGTTCGTATCGTGGCATGCGTCATCGTCGTGGTTTACCAGTACGGGGACAACGCAGTAAAACAAACGCACGTACCCGTAAAGGGCCACGTCGCACGATCGCTAATAAGAAAAAATAAAGATAGGAGGGAATCGACATGGCCAAACGCAAAACAACGCAACGTGTGAAGCGTCGGGCACGTCGCAATATCGAGTCGGGTGTGGTTCATATTCGTTCCACATTTAACAACACGATTGTGACGATTACGGATCGCCAAGGGAACTCTATCGCTTGGGCTAGTTCCGGAACGCTCGGCTTCAAAGGCTCGCGTAAAAGCACGCCATTTGCCGCACAAATGGCAGCTGAAGCAGCGGCTAAGGAAGCAATGGATCATGGTTTGAAAACGGTAGAAGTGGTTGTGAAAGGACCAGGTGCTGGTCGTGAAGCGGCAATTCGCTCGCTTCAAGCTGCAGGACTAGAAGTGAACCTGATCAGAGACGTCACGCCAATTCCACATAACGGTTGTCGCCCGCCGAAGCGTCGCCGCGTTTAATCTAGGACGAATGCCGGGCGAGGGCAGCTGGTTTAAGTTGGATGTTTTCGGTCAATAATGGACGGGATCATTTCGTTTTTATGAATAAGGGTAGTAAATCAGTTACAGATAGCCCGGATAGCGACGTGTGAAGGAGGGTTTCGAAGCCGTATGATCGAAATCGAAAAGCCGAAAGTGGAAACCGTTGAGCTTAGCGATGATAACAAGTATGGGAAATTTGTGGTGGAACCATTGGAGCGTGGCTATGGCACCACCTTGGGGAACTCCTTGCGTCGTATACTATTATCATCTTTGCCGGGAGCGGCTGTGACCTCGATCCAAATCGATGGCGTCTTGCATGAATTCTCCACCGTTCCTGGAGTGGTAGAGGATACGACTCAGATAATTCTCAATCTGAAGCAATTGGCTCTTCGTATCCATTCGGAAGAAGAGAAAGTGCTTGAGATTGATATCGAGGGAGGCGGACTCGTCACTGCTGGTGATATTCGTGCAGATAGTGATGTGGAGATTTTAAATCCTGATCTTCATATCGCGACGCTAGCAGAGGGCGGACGTTTTCATGTCCGTTTAACGGCAGACCGTGGGCGTGGGTATGTCCCTGCAGACGGTAATAAGAAAGAAGAACAATCGATTGGTGTCATCCCGATCGACTCTCTATACAGCCCGATCGAACGGGTCAATTACAAAGTAGAGAATACCCGCGTGGGACAGGTAACCAACTATGATAAGCTTACGATGGAAGTGTGGACAGATGGCAGCATTCGTCCAGATGAAGCCGTTAGCTTGGGCTCTAAGATCATGACAGAGCACTTGATGCTATTTGTCGGATTGACCGAGGAGGCTCAAGGAGCTGAGATCATGGTGGAGAAGGAAGAGGATAAGAAAGAGAAAGTGATGGAGATGACCATCGAAGAGCTGGATCTTTCTGTTCGTTCCTATAACTGCCTCAAACGGGCAGGGATTAATACGGTGCATGAGTTAACGCAGAAGTCGGAAGATGACATGATGAAGGTGCGGAACTTAGGCCGCAAATCCCTGGAAGAAGTGCAAGAGAAGCTGGAAGGCCTCGGCCTCGGCTTACGAGAAGAGGACTAGCTTAACTCACGACGGAAAGGGGGAGGAACACGTTATGGCATACGCAAAACTGGGACGCAATAGCTCTGCGCGTAAAGCTATGTTTCGTGATTTAGTATCCGATCTATTTATTTATGGGCGGATTGAAACCACGGTAAGCAAAGCGAAAGAAGTACAATCGATCGCTGATAAAATGGTTACCTTGGCAAAGAGAGGCGACTTGCATGCTCGTCGTCAAGCGGCATCTTTTGTTCGCACCAGCCGCTCCAAAACGGTGAAAGACGGAGAAGAAGTAACCCATAGCAAAGTAGACGCGGTTAAGATTTTGTTTGATGAAATCGGTCCGCGTTTTGAAGAGCGTAATGGTGGTTACACTCGTATCATCAAAATTGGCCCGCGCCGTGGTGACGGAGCAGAGATGGTTTATCTTGAACTAGTGAAGTAAGTGTTTGCTGGACAAAGGGGGAGGGCAGGATCTTGATCCTGAATTCTGCCCTTTTTTCTTTTTTAAGGGGAGAGAAGTTTGAACATGCGCAAGTTGAAGATGACAGTTGCATATGATGGAACCGATTTTATCGGCTTTCAGCGGCAGTCGAAGGGGAGAACGATTCAAGGGACACTAGAACGTGCCTTATCCCGAGTGACAGGTGAAAAGATTCATGTGTTGGGTGCAGGGCGGACCGATCGGGGTGTGCATGCGCGCGGACAAGTGGTTCACTTCGCGACAACGAGTACAATCCCAGCAGAGCGCTGGCGTTTTATCATTAACAACTGCTTACCACCTGATCTCGCGATATTAGAAGTGGAAGAAGTGGCAGACGATTTTCATGCCATGGTGAGCAAGTGGAAAACTTATCGCTATGAAATTGATACCGCACCGGTGCGGGATGTGTTTCAAGGAAGATTTCGCACTCACTTGCCACGGCGGACGTTAGAAATTGAGAAGATGCAACTTGCTGCTCACTTTCTTATGGGTACTCATGATTTCACCACCTTCTCGTCAGCAAAGGCGGATGTGGAAAATCGAGTGCGTACGATCTATGACTGTAAAGTAGAACAAGATGGATTGATTACGGCGATCGAGATTACAGGTAGTGGCTTTTTATATAACATGGTTCGCATTATTGCTAGTGTATTGGTTGACGTAGGGTTGGGAAAACGGGTGCCTGAAGCGATCCCAGTTCTGTTGGAAGCCAAAGATCGGCAACAAGTAGGGATTACATTGGCGCCTGAGGGGTTAACGATGTTGCGAGTAGGATATACAGCATGGGAATAGAGTAACGGATGATAAGCTCACCTTCAGCGTGAGCTGTTTTTATAAAGAAAAGCTCAACCAGCAAATAGGATTGGTCGAGCTGAGGATCATGTATTTGAAGTGGGGGTTATATCTGGCGGTCTCCTCCAAGCTGAGCGATCAATTCTACCCCAGGGGTACGTGGGTTTTGGATATAAGATGGGGTGGCATTAAAGGTACGTAAGACAAGGTTGAAGACTTGACCTTGTGGTGAGGGGAGCCAATTGGAACGTTGCTGTGGAGGAACATAGGGAGAGATGATAATATCGAGCGAGCCATCAGCGTTATACTGTAAGGTTTCTGTATTGCTACCAATTGAATAGCGCTCAATCGGGTTGGGTACGAACTTGCCATCGCTAGTATACATGTCGATTGTCCAGAAGTTGATGAAGGATTGGGGAATTTGTTCGGGTGAAAAATGAAGTTGATAGTGATTGCTCCCATATAACAAGCTACGCTGATTACTGTCGATGAAGAGAACTTGGTAAAACTCTTCTTGAGGGATATTGGCGAGAGCAACATTTTTAGCGATGGAAGCTCGTAGTAGGTATTGGTCTCCATAATGACCGAGTGGGAATATAGTGATCCATGGACGACTGGTTAGGCGTGTATAGTAAGCGGTTCCAGCTGACACGATGCTTTGGGCATTATCGTTTATCACAGCTTTTTCCAACCCTCTTTTTGTCGCAAGAGTAAGCTCAGATTCCCTAAACCCGGTAGCGCAATTTATCCCTATCAGTTTATATTGTTCTACAACGGGAGTATCACGACGTGGGGGTGGATTTTCACGCATGAGCTCACTCATAAGGAAATAAAATCGGGGGGACGAAAAAATTGTAGAGGGAATGAGCGGTTTTGGTGGTGGCGGTGGTACTGCTTTTACTGGAGTGATGCGAATATTCTTTTCAAACTGTATGGCAGTAAATAGGTCCTGCTTTCCTTCTACCTCTACTTTGATAACGACGAAGATTGAGTTGGTAGGTGCCATAATAATATTCATACCATTATGATAAGATTGCTGATGCTGGTCGGGTCCGACAATGATAAACGTACCTGCAGTACTCGCGGTGGTGCGGTTGGATATATTGTAGGCAACATTATTATATGCATCAAATAATTGTACGGAGTAATATCGTTTTCCACTAGGGTCTGCTGGTACGGTGAGGTAAACAGCAGTGAGTGATAAATCAAGATAACCGGTAGCATATAACGTGTCTGCATTGGGTCTAATATTTTCTCCAGAGGCGAAAGGGTTGTAGCTAGGTGAGACCAAACGGTCAGAATAAAACAAGGTGTTGATCGGACTTAAGTTGGCGATATGTAAGCGTTTTTTTTGCTCATGGAGGACGAGCGAATATCCATAAATATATGCTTGAATTCCTAAAGCATACGATAAAGTGAATTGGGCTGATTCAAAATCTTTAATGCCAAGTTGTGTAGGTAAGATATCGATGGGAGTAGTTTTTGTATGGGGAAAGGGAAGGTTACCTTTACATATGTCAGATCTTTCTAGCATGGTGTTATCCCTCCTCAGATTGCAGTTGTACAGCTATGTGGTTGTTATTACAGTATAGTCTAGTAAAGGGGAGATCATGCGATCTTGGAAAGGGGGTAGTAGGTAAAAAGTTAACATGATGATTCTTCACTTAATCTCTGTAGAGAACTGGTGAGGGCCCTTTACAAACCGACCGTCGGTTTGTATAATTGATCCAACGAGAAAAATGAGTGAGGACGATACTATGGAAAAATCACCAAAGGATACACGCCAGCAATTACTGCAAGCCACTAAGGAACTCGTAAGCCAGAAGGGGTGTGCGAAGATGACTCTACGTGATTTGATGGAAGTAACCGGACTATCAAAGGGAGCGATCTACCACTATGTAAGTAGTAAAGACGAGTTACTAGCACTTGTTTTGAGGGAAGCAGTCGTAGAAGTAGACACTCGTTTCCAACTCGAAATAAGCAAGGACAACGCTGGATTTTCTGCCCCATTCGCACAAATTATGAAAAACGCCGGAGCTTTAGAAGACCTGAGCGATGTTAGAAATCAGATTTTTATTTATTTGCTCAGCAAGCAAACACAGCCCATCGTAGCTGAGGTAATGCGTCTGTACCACGAACAAAGTGTGAAGATGGCACAATCATGGATCGAGGCGGGGCAACATCATGGAGTAATTGCGCCATCAATCGATGCGGAGAAAGCAGCAGAACTATTCAACTTAATTACATACGGTTTACGTTTGCGTAGTTTTATTCCAGAAGTGAAGACGTCATTTACCGTCGATGATTTTATCATCTTCATCTCACAATACCTACGGTCTGATGACACCCAAGGGAGTGAATTAGAATAACGATCTGGCTCTTTCTACACATATTAGGTGTCACCCTCTTTGTCGGCAACATCATAACAGCCGCCTTCTGGAAAATAAGTGCTGACCGTAAACGTGATCCCAAGCTGATCCATCATACTGTCCGTATGGTGACACTTGCTGACTGGATTTTTACTCTACCTGGCGTTGCTCTCATCATCATCTCTGGCTTCAAGATGGCGACTGATGCGGAAATTCCGCTATTCTCATGGGGGTGGTTCTCGCTCTCGCTCCTGCTGTTTGCGCTCACTTCCCTACTGTGGGGAGTCCTGCTTCTCCCTTTACAGTACCGTCTCATTCGCCTTAGCGCACAGCTTTCCATCCCTGCGGACTGGAAACGGTACCAGCAAGCTTCACGCAAATGGGCGATTGCTGGTGTCATCTGTACGTTACTTCCGCTCATCATTTTATATCTTATGATAAGTAAGACATTTTAAGGGGGACGTTCCTTGATGGCACCACTAATCGTACTTCTTTTATCCTTTATACTCCTTTATTTATTGGGTCTACTACTCGATTTACCTAGTAGCGATTGGCAAGTCGCATTACAATGGGCACTGGCGCTCATGTTCCTCCTTACCGCTAGCGCTCACTGGGGAAAACGCCGAGCCGATCTCGTGCGCATGGTTCCATCCGTCCTGCTCTATCCAGGGTTAATCGTTACTGTAACTGGAATATTAGAGATACTAGGAGCGATAGCACTTCTCTTGCCTATCAGCACAATCTACATCGCTCCCTCTCTAATGTTATTACTCATCCTCATGTTTCCAGCGAATATAAAAGCGACACGGGATCAGCTAACTATCGGGGGGAGAGCGGTTCCGTCCCTTTTGTCTCGCATCTTGATTCAACTCATTTTTATTGTTTCTCTCTATCTCACCATGTAAACGATTTTACCGATTTCGCGGGAACGAAGGTGCTACTAATGATGTGCGGTGAGATACCTATGTATCCTTATCTCTATATGGAGTCTGGATCCCACTCTTCCCTTGTGAGTGCATAGATCTCATGATCCTGCCAGCTTCCATTAATATGGAGATAGCGCTTTGACAAACCTTCGTGACGAAATCCTACTTTTTCTATCACGCGTAGGGAGGCAATATTATGTGGCATAATGGCAGCTTGCACGCGATGTAGATGTAGTTTTTGAAAAGCAAATTGTACGGTGGAACGGACAGCAGTTGTCATGTATCCGTTGCCTTGTGCCTCGTGATCAATATAGTAACCGATCGTACAGTTTTGCCATGCGCCTCGCACCACATTACTCAGATTGATGCGACCGATCAGTGTTCCAGGATGGGAGAGAAAGATACCAAAGCTATACCCTTGATCGGATTGCGTTCGTAGCATACCCTGTCGCAGTTCCTGCTCAATTCCAATTAACGTAAAAGACTCAGGGCGAATGGGCTCATAGGGAGCAAAGAAGACTTGATTCCGCAGTCTTAGATCGTATAGAGCAGGAGCATCACTTAATTTTAGTGGTCGCAGTATGAGAGGATGAGAGCTGATCATAAAAAGGCTCCTTTATGTTTTCTCTGTCTAGCATACCATGGAAGTGTTAGGAAATTGAATGACCTCCCCTTATTTAGCTTCATTTTAGGGACGCAACCTTTTTGTGCCTACGAACAAATGTGTTGACAATATAAGTAGCTTATGAAACTATTAACATAAATTACAGGAGGCTACTATGATTACACTAATTCGGTATGAGTTAATCAAAATATTTAGAAGGAAGAGTGTTTTCATATCAATTCTCTTATTACTAGGAATCAATTTCTTTTTCATTTACCCAATTGCAGAAGATAATTCAAATAAAAGCCTGTACCAGAAATGGGAAGGGCCTGTATCACATTCAACTATCACATCAGCAGAAAAGATTGTTTCAGAAGCTGAAAGTAATATGAGTGTGGATCAAAAACAAGTGGATATGGCTGAAGAACTATTGTTAATTAGAACTTTAGAGAAATGGAAGGAATCTGATGTACATAGTAAAGAGACTAGGATAGGCAAGCTCGAAGAGAAGGGTGAAGGTGATAGCTTTGTTTTAAGAAAGCTGATGTTGGAGAAAAAATTGCGAGAGAAACTTAGCTACACAGAATTTTACTATAAAAAGCCGGCTGAGAAGATGGTTGATTATGTAGGTAGGTATGGATATGGCTTTGTAAGCATTATGATTTTGATTGGAATATCCACTATTTACACGAAAGAATATAGAACGAATGTAGATCGGTACATGTTCAGCTCGAAGTTTGGAAGAAGTAAGGTTGTAAACGCAAAAATTTTAACGGCAATTTTATTTGTACTAATTATTCAGGCTATATCTGTTATTTTTAATTTTACGTTTTGGCTTGTTTTAGATGGTAACTATGGTTGGAATGCCAACATTCAAACTTATGATTACTACATGAGATCGCCATATCCATTTGATTTTCTTGGGTATTATCTAATTAAAATAACAGTGCAAACAGTAGCTGGCATAGCGTTTGCATTGTTGATGGTATGGATATCTTTATGGGCCAGAAAATCATATATCGCTATGGCTATTGGCGGATTCGTTATTGCTATTCCGATTATGATCGAAATGAACTTAGGTCGGTCAGATCTTTTGTTCTTTACTCACTCACAATTAATGATGGTAGCTCCTCTGTTTAGATATTTCTCTGTTATTAATTTATTCGGGTATCCTATCTTATATCCAGTCCTTGCAACTTTCATGTTGTTAATATATATATCTGTAACGCTACTATTTATTTATTTAGGAGTAAGGCGTAAGCAGATTCTAAAATAACATATTAGGAGGAAAGCTAGATGGAGTTAAATATTGAAAATGTATCAATGAAGTACGGTAAACATGTGGCCCTGCGTAGCATAGATTTATCACTAGTTCCGGGTGTATATGGAATCTTAGGTCCTAATGGTTCAGGCAAGACTACAATGATGAATATCCTCGCTACTTTGTTACGCCCTACCTCCGGTTACGTGAAGTGGAATGGTCAGGATATACTTAAGTTACAGGACGGTTATCGAAATGTTGTTGGATTTTTACCACAACAAATTGGACTTTATCCAGAGTTTACTGCTAATGATTTTTTATTATATCTGGCTGCGATTAAAGGGATTACTGGGGTTCAGGCAAAAAGACGAGTGGAGGAGTTGTTAGAGTGGGTGGGTTTAACAGATGTAGGAAGTGTTAAATTAGGAGGTTTTTCAGGAGGGATGAAACAGAGAATAGGGATTGCACAAGCGCTCCTTAATGATCCTGATATTCTGATTGTAGACGAACCAACTGCGGGCCTTGATCCAAAAGAACGTATTCGCTTTCGAAATCTATTATCAAGTGTTTCCTCAAAGAAAATCGTTTTACTCTCAACCCACATTGTTTCTGACATCGAATATATAGCAAACGAGATAGTTGTTATGAAGAAGGGTGAAGTAATCAATAAGGGGAACCCGCAAGTTTTACTTAAGGAATTGGAGGGGAAGGTTTGGAGTGCGATAATTTGTGAAAAGGATTTGCAAGAGCATCAACAAAATTATCGCACGATGAGTGTGGTGCAGAAAGAGAACGGGATAGAAGTTCGGTTTCTCTCAGATGACGAAGTAAAGTTTGCCGTTAAGAAAGAAGCTCCAAATCTTGAGGATTTATATTTGTACTATTTCGATTGATAAACCCAGATAAGTGGTTTTGGGAGGAGAGCAGATGAAGGAGCTTATAAGGTATGAGCTGTTGAAAATCACTTCTAAAAAAAGCGTCAGATATACGATGGTCATTCTTTTCGTAATTCTCTCAGTACTAATGTATCGAGATGTACAAGGTTTGTCGGATGAGCAATTAGAAGGATGGGAAGGTAAAGTAGATTCAGAGGTTGTGAGTCAGGCAAAAAAGGAGGAGCAGCAACTTTTATTTAAATTACAGGATAGAGTTGCTTCAAAGCAAGATGAAGTTATGTTAGATACATATCGACAGATATATGAAACATATGAGTTTAAAAAAACGAGAGAATCTAAGTTAACGAGTCTGAATGAACAGATAAGCCAACATAATAGGGAGGGAGAAGAGAATTTCACCATCCGAAACTTAATGTTGGAGCGAAGTTTGCTTAGTAAAGTATCCGCTAACACAATATATTTTGATGAGCCAGCTGAGCATATGGTTGATTATATGAGCACATATGGGTTTGCCCTGCTAGGAGTGATGATCTTAATGGGGTTGTCAACAATATTTACGCAGGAATATGAAACGGGTGTACACCGACTCTTATTAAGCTCTAAAGATGGTCGACAAAAAGTTGCACATGCTAAATTAATTTCATCCCTTATATACGTACTAGGCCTGTTGTTCAGCTCTATTAGTTTTGCCCTGCTATTTTATTATCTATTTCTCGGACATGAAGGGTGGAATGCAAGTCTTCAGTCTATACCAGGGTTTTGGGATTCGCCGTACCCTTTGGAACTATCAATCTATTTTTGGGTGAAGCTCCTTTATCACAGTGTGGCTAGTGTCGTTTTTTCATTAGTTGTCATTATGATCTCCAGTCTTTGTAGGAGTTCTGTTGTTTCCTTCTCACTAAGTGGATCTATTTTCTTATTTCCCCTTATTGCTACTAAATTTGCTCTGTTACAAACAGATAATAAATTTTTCACAAGCGTATTTGAGGTACTCACCTTTTCACCATCACAGATCATGAGGGTGGACCCCCTTTTTATTGAATATGCGGCTATAAATATAGGTGGATTCCCACTGTTGTACCCCATATTCGCTTTTTTCATCTTGCTGTTATCTGCTTCTGTACCAATATTTATCATAAATAAGAGGTCGAAATATCCCTCTTCGATTTAATTGAGATATCATGAAGGTAGGAAAGGTCATATATGCGAAAAAACATATTGGTATAGTAGCAATTACAGCTGTCTCCTCGTTCCAGGTATATTGGCAAAGTAGAGGATGGAAGCACCAGATAGTAGCAGTTTAGATGAGGGGAGTGGATATGGTCTCCACCCCCCTCTCCCTTGACATCTGACCTTTAATGCGATATTATAATCGTTGGTAATTTCCACTGTTAGCCCCGGTGGAACTACATTCGGCGCGAACGTAAAATGATTCATATATATGGATCCATATCAAAAAAACGGATAGTTCCCGTTATGACTTAAGGAGGGAAAATCATGCGCACCACCTATATGGCAAAGCCTGAAGATGTGCAGAAGAAATGGTATGTTGTAGACGCTGAAGGTAAAACTTTAGGTCGTCTCGCTACCGAAGTAGCAACGTTGTTGCGTGGAAAACATAAACCACAATTTACTCCTCATATTGATACCGGAGATTACGTGATTGTTGTAAACGCAGCAAGCATTCAATTAACAGGAAAGAAATTAGATCAAAAGAAATATTATCGTCACTCTGGATTCCCAGGTGGTTTGAAAGAGAGAACTGCTGGTGAAATGCGTGAAGATCGCCCAGAGCGTATGATCGAATTGGCTGTTCGTGGTATGTTGCCAAAAACGAAACTTGGACGCGCTCAACTGAAAAAGTTGAAAGTGTATGCAGGCCCAGAGCACAAGCAACAAGCACAGCAACCAGAAAAATGGGAACTAAGAGGATAACTTAAAGGAGGGAACCCACATGGCACAAGTCCAATTTTATGGTACCGGTCGTCGTAAAGAATCTGTAGCGCGTGTGCGCCTTGTTCCTGGCGATGGTCGCATCGTCATTAACGGTCGTGACATTGATGCATATTTTGGTTTGGAAACTCTGAAAGCGATTGTACGTCAGCCGCTCGTATTGACAGATACTCTTGGTCGTTACGATGTATTGGTTAACGTAGATGGCGGTGGCTTTACAGGACAGGCTGGAGCAATCCGTCACGGTGTTGCCCGTGCATTGCTAAAGGTGGACATTGAATTGCGTCCATCATTGAAGAAGGCTGGTTTCTTAACCCGTGACCCACGGATGAAAGAACGTAAAAAATACGGTCTCAAAAAAGCACGTCGTGCTCCTCAATTCTCGAAGCGTTAATTTTTCGCTGCGACAACCCCGTTCAACGAGCGGGGTTTTTTCTATTTCCATAAATCATGAAGTATGAAGAAAAGCGTTCTCCGGCAAAATGAAAACAACAACAGTCGTGTTGATGGAGGGGACGGGATGCCAAATAAGGTGATTTACCTAGATGAGGTGTGGGAAAAACGAGCGGAAACGATTCGGCAGAAGGCACTGTTGGGGTTTCCATGGAATGATTTGGAACGCTTTTATGAACAGGTGATGGATCCCATTTTAGATTATTGTCAATCAGATCGGCGGTGTTTGATTGATGAAGCGGCATATCGTTTAGCGTATCAGGTGTTTCAATTGGGAATGGAAGCGAGTCGAAAACTTGCGTATGAGCCTGATCCTCAAGATTATAAGCCATGCATGCATGCGTATGAAGGGGATACAGAACAGAGTGTACAAACTTGGATGGAGCAGTATGGTTTGGATGAAGCAGATGAAGAGGAGCAGGAGTTAGATCAGCAATCGATCGTATATGAGTTATTTACCCAATTAGCCACCAGTTGGTTTTGTCGTGGATTAACGTATGGTTTGCGCTTGCGCAAACAAAAGTTGTTATAAGTAGCTGAGGGTATCTTATACCGCTGTGAAAGCAGTGTGTAAGTACCCTCTCTTTAAATATGTAAATATGTGATCGGGTTGTCTACAAGTCGCATATCTGCATACCTCGTCCCATAAAGATAGGGGTATAAACAAGCTAGAAGGGACGGGGGAAGAGATGGTATCTATATTTTTGCAGAGGGTAGCGGCTGTTCCGAAGAAAGTGTGGCTTGTTATAGGATTTATTGGATTGTTTCTTCTGTCTTTGTCTATTTGGATGCCTTCTGATTTGTCGCAAACGGCTTGGAATATGCCTTTATCCGGAAAGGTGATTGTGATAGATCCTGGTCATGGTGGGGTGGATGGGGGGGCGGTTAGCCGTTCGGGAGTAGTGGAAAAAGAGGTGACACTACAGATTGCTACCTATGTGCGTGATTATATACAAGAGGCAGGAGGGCTTGTGATTATGACACGCGAAGGGGATTATGACTTAGCGGAGAAGGGAACGAAGGGGTATAGTCGACGTAAGAGTCAAGATTTGCTGCGTAGGGCACAGATGGTGAAAGAAAGCCGGGCAGATGCTTTGATTAGTATTCACCTTAATTCGATTCCATCCCGACGTTGGAGTGGGGCGCAAACGTTTTATCATCCTCAAAGAGAGGAGAATAAAAAGTTAGCAACGTATATTCAGGATGAGATCAAAGGAAATTTACAAAATACATCCCGACTTCCGAAACAGCGGGGCAATATATACATAATTAAACAAGTGCAGGTTCCTGCTGTGCTGGTGGAAGTGGGATTTTTATCGAATGAACAGGAGGCGAGATTGATGGCAGATGAAGCATACCAGAAACAGATGGCGACATCGATCTATCAAGGGCTGCTTCGGTATTATGTAGAAGGAGAAGGGGAGAATGCGGAGGAGAGGTAGAAGAGGTCGCGGATGAGTGTAGCAGAAGGGTATGTTATACTTGTAGAATGAAGTGAATGTGTAAACGTTGAGGTGAAAAATAGTGAATCAAGAGAACATACTCTCGGCACTGGGAAAAGTGAAAGACCCAGAAATTAAATTAGGATTAGTTGAACTTAACATGATTCAGAACGTAGTAGTCGAAGGCGAACAAGTGTCGATGAACATAAAAGTAGTTGAAGAAAATGAGAAGGAACAAAGAAAGATTAAAAAACGAATTAATGAAGAGTTAGCTCCGCTAGGCATTACTGATATAAAGATTCAATTTATAAAGATGAGTTCTGAAGAAGAAGCCGAAGTGGCCAAGTATGTGCGACAAAAGCATATGGAGAAAATGAAGGGCTTGCGCCAAGGTGAATCGAAAGCAGATCCGCTCACCGAAGAGAAAAAAGAAGAAAAGCCAAAGGCAGCAGGTGGCCATCAAGCGGACGCAGAACAGTTGTTAGGGCAAGGGAGCAAGACGGAATTTATCGCTGTTGCTAGCGGAAAAGGTGGCGTTGGGAAGTCTACTGCTACCGTAAACTTAGCAGTCTCCCTCGCGCGCGCAGGCAAAAAAGTGGGAATTATCGACGCTGATATTTACGGTTTTAGTGTACCTGATATGATGGGCATCATTAGCCGTCCAAAAGTGGTAGGGAAAACAATCTATCCTGTAGAGCGTTATGGGGTTAAAGTGATGTCGATGGGCTTCTTTGTAGAGGAGAACGCCCCTGTTATTTGGCGCGGCCCGATGTTAGGTAAGATGATTCGTAACTTCCTCAATGAAGTGGATTGGGGCGAATTGGATTATATGCTGATTGATCTTCCTCCAGGTACAGGGGATGTGGCGATGGATATTAGCCAGATGATCCCCAAAAGTCGCATGCTGATTGTAACGACTCCGCATGCGACTGCTGCCTTTGTTGCCGCACGTGCAGGGGCGATGGCACTTCACACCAATCATGATGTGCTTGGGGTTATTGAAAACATGTCCTACTATGATTGTAATGGTAAAAAGGATTTCGTTTTTGGACAAGGTGGGGGAGAAAAGCTTGCGGCAGAGTTGAATACTGAGCTATTAGCGCAAATCCCATTAGGTATTCCTGATAACGGTAGTCCGGAGGATGCGGAGTATTCTCCCTCTGTCTATGGAGAGAATTCTGCAACAGGGAAGATTTATGATCAGTTGGCACGAACGATGATTAAGAAAACCACAACGTAATGCTTCTTAAATAAAAGCCGGGGCGACTGGTATCGCTCCGGCTTTCTCATTCATGTTATCAGCCGTTGCCAGATCCACCAGACCCACCAGACCCACCAGAACCAGACTGTTGTCCCCCGCTTTGTGTTTGCCCTTCGCTTGCTTTTTGTGATTCCTGATTCTTTTTCATGCTCTCTTGCAGTAGTTTTCCTAATTTTTCTTGGAAAGTGGGTGTCTGAATTGCCTCTTCCATCAGGGTCATCAGATGTTTACGGTATTCTTGTGACTTCATCTGCTGCATGACGGTTTTTTGATACTCAGGATCTTTCAAGATGTCCAACATTAATTTCTGATACGTGGGGTCTTTAAGAAGTTGTTTTAACATCTCTTCTTGTGCTTTGGTGGTTGCTTTGTAGAGGTTGGTGGCTACTTCTGGTTTTTGTAACACCTGCTCCCATTGGGCTTTCATTTTTTCGTCTACCATAGTGCTGGATACGGTCGATTTGAGAACTTCATCATCCATAATCACTTCTTTGCGAAACTGAGGGTCTTTTAAAACCTCTTGTAAGGCCTGTTTTCCTTCTTGGGTGTTCAGAACATCAACAACCATTTCCTTCGTTTTTTGATAATCAGCTGTTTGTGACTCTGATTTGGAACCGGGGCCACAAGCAGGGATTAGAAGTAATACTGAAAGACAAAGGAGAAGAGCGACGCATTTGCGCACGAAAACCCCGTCCTTTCCGACTAGTTACGTTATAATTTGAAACAAGATTGACGTTTTTATGCCCTGGATCTACTGGTAAATAGAAAGCTGACTTTGATACAATCGGCAGTAGTACTGCACATGAGTAGGAGCGACAACGATGACAATAAAAAATATCATTATATGGTTTTGGAGTACATTAGCAGTGGGAGCAGTTGCGGCTCTCGTGGTTGGGTCCGGATTGGAATGGGTTACGGGAATGGAATTGGGAACATGGGTGGCGATCCTGTTAGGGGGATTGATCTACGCAGCGATCTCACTGATGGGCTTTTTTTGCTATCTCATATTCAATTGGTTAATCCGAGGATTATTTCGTAATCCAGCAGCGCATACAGCACTTCAATTTGCGCTATTAATGCTCGTGATTGGGAACCTATTATATCTTTTTTATGTGAAATATGCGTCCGAAGGGACATTTTTGCAACATGTATGGATCATCCTGTTCTTGCTGGTGATGGGTGGCGTCATTGCCAAGCTAAAAGTGAGAATGACAAATCAAAGTGCGTTTTTGCCCACATTTTTTTTCACAGTGGTAATGACGACGGTAGAAGCAGTACCGTCTCTTAATCAACGTGCGGTTGAAATGTCATTGGGTGTGATTTGGTTTACGATTGTAACCATCTTTATCTGTAATGCATGGCAGATATTGAAGTTACACAAATGGACGCAGTCGAAAGTGAAAGCGAAAGTGGAAGCATAAAGCATTAGCCGAAGTGGCCAGAGCGTGGCAATCAAACTTTTTTGCCCTAGATGAAGGTGAGAAAGGAGAGGGGATGGGAGACGGAGGTGCGCTTAGCATGGATATAAGATGGTCGTCTCCCAGGATAAAAGAGGCAGTTGGGATAGGAGCTGAACAACAACTATTCGACAGGGTTTACATCGGCCTCTGCTCCTGAGATTAACTCCGAGACGGTGACAAACGTGTACCCTTGAGAGCGCAAAGTGCGGATGATTTCCGGCAGAGCTTCTGCAGTCTGTTTACTGGAATCGCTAGCGTGCATGAGGATAATATCACCCGGGTGGGCTTTGCTCGTCACCCGTTGAATAATCTTTTCTTTACCGGGGTTCATCCAATCACGTGAATCGGTATCCCATTGAATCGTTGTGTAGCCTAATTGATCTGCCGTTTTTAACACGCGTTTGTCGAAATCCCCATTAGGAAAACGAATGAGCTTAGGTTCTTTGCCAGTTAAATGGGTGAGCGCTTGATGTGCTTTCATGATCTCTGTGCGGATCTCTTGTTCTTCGAGTGTACTGTAATTGGTATGGCGATGACCGTGACTGCCGATCTCATATCCCATATCACCGATGGATTTTACAATATCGGGGTGACTTTCGGCCCAGGGGGAGGAAAGGAAGAAGGTTGCTTTTTTTATCTCATTTTCTTTCAATACCTCCAGAATGGGAGCAGCTCGCTCTTCGCCCCAACTGATATCGAAGGTGAGGGCGATTACTTTATCTGAGGTGTCTACGCTGTAGATTGCTACTGGTCCAGATTCCAACGGTAAAAAGACCTGAATATCTTTTTGTTCAACATAAAAGATTCCAGCGGCGAAAAGAAGGGAGACTACGGCGATTAGAGAACGCTTTAGTCTTTTGCCGGATAATACAAGAAAGAAATTCAATACAACCACCTCCATCATAGCGGTATGAATAGGAATTAACCTGTCCTATACTAAATGTATTCAGGTGGACGAGGGTTATGCGCTATCGTTTTTTATTGAAAAAGAGGATATGTGTGTACACTGTCATATTGTGAGGAGAAGAGAAGTTTTAAAAGTCGCAAACCATAAAGATCGAGGTGGGAATAATGAGTGAGAGTACGGTCAGGGAAAAATCTCAGGAACAGGTAAAAGTTTGTGTGCAAAAACAGCGTGCTTATTTTAACGAGGGTCATACGAAACCATTAGCGACTCGAGTACGCCATTTGGAAAAGCTACTTCGTCTGCTTCGTGAACATAAACCGCAGATTATCGAAGCTTTGAGGCAAGACCTTAATAAATCAGAGACGGAAGTATATTTAACCGAAATCGGACTACTCATCGAAGAAATCCGCTTTACAATGAAGCACCTAGAGCGCTGGGCTAAACCAAAAAAGGTGAAGACTGTGAAGACACATATCGGTTCGAAGGGGTATCGCATTCCTGAGCCATATGGGGTCACCTTGGTCGTATCTCCGTGGAATTACCCTATTCAGTTGGCTCTTGCCCCGTTGATCGGCGCGCTGGCTGCTGGCAATACTGTAATACTTAAGCCGTCTGAACTTACACCGGCATGCTCTCACTTGCTGGCTACACTGATCAATGATCATTTTGAAGAGGGTCTTCTCTATGTGATTGAAGGTGGAGTGGATACAAGTCAGTATTTATTGAAAGAGCGGTTTGATTATATCTTCTTCACAGGGAGCGTTGGGGTGGGTAAGATCGTGATGGAGGCGGCCAGTAAATATCTTACTCCTGTCACCTTGGAGTTGGGGGGTAAAAGCCCATGCATTGTTCATAAAGATGCGGATCTTAAATTGGCTGCAAAACGAATTGCACAAGGAAAGTTGACCAATGCAGGACAAACGTGTATTGCTCCTGACTATTTGCTTCTGCATGAAGATATTAAAAGTGACTTTATTGCGGAGTACAAAAGAATTGTTACAAGTTTCTATGGCGAGCAACCATTAAAAAACGAAGCGTATGCGAAGGTGGTAAATGAACGACACTTTCAACGTGTAAAAAGTTATCTCGATGATGGGCGAATTATCTTCGGAGGTCAGGTGGATGAGAGGCTAGAGAAAATAGAGCCTACCCTGATTGAACCATCCAGTGAGGAAGTTCCAATCATGCGTGAAGAGATTTTTGGTCCCGTTCTTCCCGTTCTTACTTACCGAAATATAGATGAAGTTATCGAGCGGGTTAACGGTGGAGAGAAACCGTTGGCTTTGTATCTGTTTACCAAATCAAGTGAAGTCGAAGAGCAAATTGTTAATAATATCTCGTATGGTGGTGGATGCATTAATGATACATTGATGCATATCGCTACTCCATATCTACCTTTTGGTGGTGTGGGGGAGAGTGGTATGGGTGCTTATCATGGAGAGAGTAGTTTTAGTACCTTTAGCCACTATAAAAGCGTATTGAAACAGACGACCTTGTTTGATTTCTCATTTCGCTACCCTAACGCTAAAAATGGGTTAGCGATTTTAAAACGGTTGTTTGGGTAACCTATGAGAAAGTTGGCGCCGCTTATTATCTATAAGTGGCGTTCTCCTTTTGAACGGTTACATTCCAAGTAGGGTGAAAAAAGTAGTGGCAATGTAGTTGACAGCTTGTACTAGCACATGCTAATATATTTCTTGTCGCTACAATAAGCGACGCAAATAAAAAGCGCAAGTCATTTTAAGTCGATAAGCGCGATAAAAAAACTTCTTGACGCAAGCGAGATTGCTATGGTAAGATAGATCTTGTCGCCGCGAAAGAGCGGTGAGGAAAAAAGAAGAAAACGTTCCTTGAAAACTGAAGAGCGAAAGATAGACCCAAGTCAGTGAAATTTGAGCAA